>JAHIZJ010000110.1 GCA_018814765.1 Patescibacteria group bacterium | reverse complement strand
TATTAAGGTTTCAATGGTTAATGACTAACTTTAAATGGCCGATAAAATATCAATCAAGGGCGCACGCGTCCATAATTTAAAGAATATTAGTCTCGATATACCTCGGGATAAGCTGGTGGTTATAACTGGGATTTCCGGTTCGGGAAAGTCATCATTGGCTTTTGATACAATCTATGCTGAAGGTCAGCGTCGCTATGTTGAGTCGCTGTCAGCTTATGCTCGGCAGTTTTTGGGTTTGATGGACAAGCCAGACGTAGACCAGATTGATGGTCTGTCACCCGCTATTTCAATCGACCAGAAGTCAACTTCCCATAATCCTCGCTCAACCGTTGGTACAGTCACAGAGATATATGACTATCTGCGTCTTCTCTTTGCTCGTGTTGGTACTCCGCATTGCCCTAAGTGCGGAAAGGAAATATCCCGTCAAACAGTAGATCAAATTGTTGGGAAGATAACATCACTGACAGTGGGTACGAAAATAAACCTCTTGGCCCCCTTGATTAAAGACCAAAAAGGTGAGCATAAAAATGTTATAGAAAAAATTCGCAAAGCAGGTTATGTCCGCATAAGATTTGATGGATTGATGTATACCACTGAAGAGGCTGAAGCACTGACCATTGATAAGAACAAGAAGCATTCGTTAGAAGTAGTAGTAGATCGTCTAGTGATAACCAAGACCATGAAAATAAAAAGTGGTGACCGTGGTCGCTTGGTTGACTCCATGGAAACTGCGCTTGACTTAGGCAATGGGGTTATATTTATAAACAAAGAAGAAGAAGATGCCGATCTGATATTCAGTCAGCATTTTGCTTGTACCAAGTGTGATATGAATCTGCCGGAAATTGAACCGCGTAACTTTTCATTTAATAATCCTCATGGGGCTTGTCCTGCTTGTTCCGGATTGGGCACGAAACTTGAAGTTGACCCGCAGTTAATCATTCCCAATAAAAAGCTAACTCTGGCTCAAGGAGCTATACGCCCCTGGTCGCGAACCTCTGCAAATCAAACATGGTATTTTAGGATACTTGAGTCGGTAGCCAAAGAGCATAAGTTTTCAGTCAATGAGCCGGTTGAAAAACTGTCCAAGAAAAGCTTGGAGGTAGTTCTCAACGGCACCGGTAGTAAGACCTATGATGTAAACAATGAATTCTCCGGAGGAAAGGTTCGTGAGATGTGGGCCACATACGAAGGTGTAATTCCTAACATGGAAAGACGCTATAAAGAAACGGACTCTGACTATATACGTTCTGAAATAGAGCGTTATATGCGTATCTATCCATGTCCAACCTGTGAAGGAAGGCGTTTGAAGCCTGAAGCTTTGGCAGTAACAGTGGGAGGAAACTCGATAGACCAGGTGGTCGGGTTAACGATTGAACAAACTACAACCTTTTTTAATAATCTAACCAAGAAGTCAAATAAAAACGCACTAGACGATAGAGCCAAAACGATAGCTGATCAGATCCTCAAAGAGATAAAAGAACGGTTGAAGTTCTTAAGAGACGTAGGGCTTAGTTATTTGACATTGGATCGTACGGCCTCGACTTTGGCGGGTGGTGAAGCACAGCGTATTCGCTTGGCCACGCAGATAGGCTCTAGCTTGGTAGGAGTGGTATATATTCTTGACGAGCCGTCTATTGGACTGCATCAGCGCGATAACGATAAGCTGATTGAGACGCTCAAGCGCTTAAAAGATCTGGGCAATACTGTGATTGTCGTGGAACACGATGAAGCCATGATTCGAACAGCTGACTATGTTGTTGATATAGGACCTGGAGCAGGTGAGCATGGTGGTGAGATAGTGGCACAGGGTAGTCCGGCCAAGGTTTTAGCTAATCCCAAATCATTGACCGGTAAGTATTTATCCGGAAAGATGAGTATTCCTATTCCAGACAAGACACGACCGGGCAATGGAAAAATGCTATCAATACTGGGTGCGGAAGAATTTAATCTGAAAAAGGTTGATGTTGATATTCCTTTGGGTAAGTTTGTTTGTTTTACAGGTGTATCCGGCTCAGGAAAATCGACCTTGATGACTGACATTTTAGCGCGCGCCTTGTCACAGCATTTCTATCGCTCAAAAGATATTCCGGGAAAGCATAAGGAGATTCGGGGCATGCAACATTTGGACAAGGTGATTAACATTGATCAGTCACCCATAGGCAGGACCCCTCGTTCAAATGCAGCCACCTACACAGGCGTCTTTACTTATATCAGAGATTTGTTTACTCAAGTACCTGAAGCGAAAATAAGAGGCTATAAGGCCGGTCGCTTCAGCTTCAATGTAAAAGGTGGTCGTTGTGAGGCCTGTCAGGGCGAAGGCTATAAGAAAATCGAGATGCAATTTTTGCCTGATGTTTATATAGAATGCGAAGAGTGCCATGGTCAGCGCTACAATCAAGCCGCACTGGACATACACTATAAAGGCAGAAGCATTGCCGATGTGCTTGATTTTACCGTCGAAGAAGCATTAGGATTTTTTGAGAATATTCCTGCTATCAAGCAAAAGCTTCTAACTCTAAACGATGTGGGCTTGGGCTATCTCCATTTGGGTCAGTCAGCTACTACATTGTCGGGGGGTGAGGCCCAAAGGATAAAGCTGGCTACGGAGTTGTCACGTCGGGCCACTGGACGCACTCTCTATATTTTAGATGAACCGACCACTGGTCTGCACTTTGATGACGTTAAGCGCTTATTGCAGGTCCTAAACAAACTAGTCGATAAAGGCAATACAGTTCTGATAATCGAACACAACTTAGATGTGATAAAGTCAGTTGACTGGGTGGTTGACATGGGACCCGAAGGTGGCGATAGGGGCGGTCAAGTCATTGCTCAGGGTACTCCACGAGACGTGGCTAAAGTGAAGAAGTCATATACGGGTCAGTATTTGAAACAAGTTTTCTCAACGAAATAAATCTTCGTTATAATAACTATTTAAACTAGCTAGCCAGGCTTCCATGCCTGGTGTAGGTCATCTGTTTGGGCCTGCCAGCTAGAAAGATATTTATAAAAAGCGGGTTGATATGCCCGTGTTTTTATATTATAGAAAACCACGTAGGCGAGATTCCGGAACCTCGCCTACATATTTAATAACGGAAAAGCCTTATCTTCTTGTGCTGAGACAGGTCGGGATAGAGTATATATAATTGCTTTGATATTGTCATGCCCCGCTAAGCTGGGCATCTCCAATCCAACTCAAGCAGTTGAGTAACAAATACCCGCCGTCGCATTTGAAGGTGAATGATTTGGGTATGGTATTGGGCTATGGCGCCTGCCTTCCGTAGCCTGAAAGGCGTAGGGAGAGGTTCTTTGTTCTGGCATAGCCAGACAGTGGCTAAAGTGAGAGACATATCCGCCTTCGTTGTGACAGACCATTGTCATTGGAAAAACTGTGAACTTCGGCGGATTCATTGCCGGTGGCTCAAGGTTGAGTTATTTATATTATATCTTTTGGGTTTTTTGATGACTAGTTCCAGGTAATGAAAAAAACCCGCTCGGTGCGAAACACGAGTGGGGGAATAGACTAACGAAAATGAGCAGAGTGATCAACTGCTAGACTCACCGTCAGGAATTGTTACCTTCGATAGGATTGTTCCGGGCTTCCCAGATCACGCCGAGTTCGGTTTCGTCGAAGATGGTGTTGAGGCTAACCGGTTCGTCCGTTAATGAGGTGTAGTCACCCAGCGTAGCATCGGTGTTGACCTCGAGATTGACACCGATATTACCGAGAGCCTCGACCGAATCGACATTGTCCAGATCTTGTACATTCAGATCTTCGACCTCGAGGGTTATTAGGACATTCTCGAGATGCTGGTCGAACCGATCCGCGAATATCCGAAGAATCGGGTCTTCGTCTTGGTCATAGTCCCGGAGTGCTTTGTGGCTGACCGACACCTGACATTCGTCTGGGATGAGATCAATCACTTAAATCAGTGTTGCAACGCCAGTTTCCTTTGGCAGTCTCACCGAGAGAGTGACCTGATCGTCAACACTGGTCCAGCTCTCACGATCGACGAGAAGCCTTACATCGTCGATCAGACCGATCCTCCTGTTGATCTCCGCGATGACTGCGGTCAGGTTCAGCTGTTCCCCCTGAGCAGCATCATCAGTTCCTGCTGCATCTTTATCCCTGACTTCGAGTTTGTCTGGCATAAGCCCCCCATACAGTTATACGGCCTGAAAGAACGTGCTCCACTCCTTGTAGAGCAATGACGTTATTTAATATCAGGTGGGGGAGTTTGTCAAGAGACTATTACCACGAGCGCATCCGCAGCGGGATGCGCTCTAAGGCCCACTGCAGGCCGTTGTGCCTGCGGTGGGTCGGAGAAAGAAAAACCACACAGGCGAGTATGGCCCCCGGATCGAGTCCGGAATGACAAGAAAAAAAGGTGGTGGCGCAAGTGTTTTTTTGTCATCTTTCATGGGTTGTCATGTGGCAGTAAAAACGCCATAATGGAGTTATGAGCAATGAAGCGCTAGTAAAATCAATTCTCTCCGAGCTGGCCTATTTTGATGTTTTCGAGTACCCGCTGACGCCTATGGAAATATGGCGCTATTCTCAATCTTCTGAAACTAAGTTAGAAGATGTACTTGAAGTATTGGATAGTGACCCAGCGTTACGTGACAAAGTAGACACTAAGTGGGGCTTTTATTTCTTAAAAGATCGTGAGCACACAGTCGAGCTCCGCCTGAAGCGTTATCGGGAGTCTGAAAGCAAATATCAAAAGGTGAAAAAGTTCGCACGGCGATTGTCAGCATTTCCGTTTGTCAAAATGATAGCGGTCTGTAATTCTTTGGCCTACAGTAATTCGAGAAACAATAGCGACATTGATTTATTTATCGTGGCTGAGCCCGGTAGGATCTGGACAGCCCGTTTTTATGTGACCGCATATTTGAAATTATTAAACGAACGACCCACAGAAAAAGAAACTAAAGATAAAATATGCGTGAGCTTTTTTGTCACTTCAGAACAACTGAACCTAAGCTCTATGAGAGACATTGAGCCGGATATTTATTTAGCTCATTGGGTCAAGCAGATTGTACCGGTTTACGACCCTGAAAATATATATAGTCAGTTTCTTCAAGCTAACCGATGGGTAGAAGATATGTACCCACAATGCTATCCGATGAACACGTCGCCAATGAGAAGAATTCTGACTAATGGAGGACTTAGATCACTGCAGAAATTCTATGAGTTCTTTCACCAAAGCAGCTTGGGTAATCAGCTGGAGAAAAAGTACAAAAAATTACAACAGTCCAAACTACCAACTAATTTGCGAGAGATGGTTAATCAAGACACTCGAGTTGTTATGACTGATACAATGTTAAAATTTCACGACAAGGATCGAAGAGCGCAATATCAAGACGATTGGATGCAGAAGATAAGGGCACTAGGTATATAGAAAAAAGTAATACAATGTGTCCAAATTTTACAATTCTCAATGGCCAATTTTCAATAAAGTTTCATTTAACCAATTATCAATTTCGGGAGAGCGCAATGAAAATTGAGTAATTGTTACTTGATTGATAATTGCCAGGCTTCGCCTGACCCGGCAAAGCCTGGGAAAATTGATAATTAAATATATTATGAAAAAAAGCTTGTCACGAATAACCGAATATCTTCTTTATCTCTATGTCTTTCTAATGCCTTGGCAGGTCCGTTGGATAATCAAACAGGGAGAGCTCAACGATGGCGACTGGGAATATGGCACTTATTGTCTTTATGGTACTGAGATTCTTCTGATTATTTTGATCTTACTTCAGCTTTTCACTGATTCGACCAGCCGACCAAGAAAACAGATTAGCGGTTTGAGCTTAGCAATGATAGGCTTGGTGGTAGTGTCCGGCCTGTCATTTTTTTGGTCAATCAATCGTGAGCTGACATTTTTTTACTGGCTAAAGATGCTCGAAGGTGCAGCGCTGGTCTGGTTGATGGGACGGATGCTTTTTTATCCGGTGTGGCTGGGCCGAGCTTTTATCGGTGGAGCTACCGTGCAGGCAATTATTGGTGTGGGTCAATTTTTATCTCAGTGGACGTTCAGTTCAAAATGGCTGGGCATGGCTGAGCATAAAGCCGGTGTGCTGGGAACTTATGTGGTTGAGACTGATACTGAAAGATATTTGCGGGCATATGGCGGACTACCCCATCCAAATATTTTAGCTGGCTTGCTTGTAGTGGCAATAGTAATAATTTTTGGGCTGTACTTTGATTTGTATCGTCGTATATATTATTGGTATATCAATTTACCATCTGATGATAGAAAAATATTATGGTTTAGCCAGCGGCCAAATATTTTAGGATTTACTGCTGAAATAGTCTATTACCTTTTTTGTCTTATCTTGTGTACTTTGGGTTTAATCTTTACTTTCTCACGGAGCGGTTGGCTGGCAATGATAGTAGGACTAGGTTCGCTTTGGTTGATCTTGGCGTTCAAGAGAGATCTGAAAAAGATGTTAGTCTGGGCCAAGCTCGGGCTAACCATGCTAATTGTGCTGGGAGTGGCATTTTCAATGTATCAAAAACCGATCGTGTCGCGATTTCTTACAGATGAACGTTTGGAAAAGATTTCTATTGATGAACGTGTCTCGTATCAGGATCAGGCTGTTGAGCTATTAAAAAATAATTGGATTGTTGGAGTAGGTCTGGGTAATTATACTCAGGCGGTCTATGACAAGCTGGATGATGACCTCGAGTCTTGGGCGTATCAACCTGTTCACAATGTTTTTCTGTTGGTACCGGTTGAGATTAGCGCCATTGGACTAATCGTGTTGCTGTTTATAATATTCGAAATAATACGGCGCACTTGGCTAAACATCAGACGATCGCCCTATGTTGATCGCTGGTTTGCAGTCGGGATTAGCTTAATGCTGGCAGTGATAGTGATAGGTATTTTTGATCACTATCTTTGGTCGCTATATTTTGGAGTAATATTATGGTGGTTTTGCTTTGGCCTATTCAGTAAGTATTCGAATAGATAGAGATTATTTGAAGACAAAGAATAAAGGTTATGGGGGGGCTTAATCCTGTGACGGGGTTGACGTCTTTTTTGTTTCTGGTACAATGAATTAACGGTATTAGCACTCACCAAATTTGAGTGCTAAAAAATAGCTAAAAAGGCCGTATTTATTAATAAATCTTATCCACAAAGGAGAATAAAATGCAGTTAAAACCACTAGGAGATCGTGTCATTGTTAAGCCTCTTCAGGAAGAAGAAGTAACTAAAACAGGCATCGTTTTGCCCGACACAGTAGAAAAAGAGAAAAAAGAACAGGGCGAAGTCATCAGCGTTGGTAATGGCGAAAACATTAAGAAATTGGGAGTAAAAGCCGGTGACAGAGTGCTCTTCGGCAAATATTCCGGAGAAGATGTCAAAATTGAAAACGAAGAATTCAAAGTCCTTAAAGATGAGGACGTTTTAGCAATAATTGAGTAATCCAAATTAAGAAAGGAAATTAATAACATGGCAAAACAATTGAAATTCAATGAGGAGGCTCGTGAAGCATTGCGTCAAGGCGCTAATAAGCTGGCCGATGCTGTGAAAATTACTCTGGGACCCAAAGGCCGAAATGTAGTTCTGGATAAGGGGTTTGATTCTCCAACTATTACAAACGATGGCGTTACTATTGCCAAGGAGATTGAACTTAAAGACAAATTCCATAATATGGGCGCAGAGCTGATCAAAGAAGTCGCTTCAAAAACCAATGATGTAGCCGGCGACGGTACTACCACAGCCACTCTTTTGGCTCAAAGTATTATCAACGAAGGCTTAAAGAACGTTACAGCCGGCTCTGACCCAATGGCAATTAAAAAGGGAATTGAGAAATCGGTACAAGTAATTGTGGAAGAGCTTAAGAAAAATTCAAAACCGGTTTCCAGCCAGGAAGAGATTGCGCAGGTGGCTTCAATCTCAGCCAATGATAAAGAAATCGGTAAGGTTATCGCAGAAGCCATGGACCACGTCGGTAATGATGGCGTTATTACTGTCGAAGAATCACAATCTTTTGGTATATCAAAAGATTTTGTTGAAGGCATGCAATTTGACAAGGGCTATATCTCACCCTATATGGTGACAAATGCCGATAGAATGGAGTCCGTCTATGAAGAACCCCAGATCTTAATCACTGACAAAAAGATATCTGCTTTAAATGACATTTTGCCTTTACTGGAAAAAATGTCTCAAGCCGGTAAAAAAGATTTAGTGATTATCGCTGAAGATATTGAAGGTGAAGCCCTAGCTACGTTTGTGGTAAACAAGCTTCGCGGAACTTTCAATGTTCTGGCTGTCAAAGCGCCCGGTTTCGGTGATCGTAGAAAAGAAATGCTGGACGATATTGCAATTTTGACAGGCGGTAAGGTAGTTTCTGAAGAAGTCGGATTAAAACTGGAAAATGCCGAAATTGATATGTTGGGTAAGGCTCGTAAAGTTATTGCCAGTAAAGAAAATACAACCATCATTGAAGGTAAGGGTGACGAAAACAGTATCAAGTCACGCATTGAACAGATAAAGAAAGAGATAAAAGAATCAACATCTGACTTTGACAAAGAAAAATTGCAAGAACGATTGGCTAAACTTTCCGGCGGTGTTGCCGTTTTGAAAGTTGGAGCTGCTACTGAAACAGAGATGAAAGAAAAGAAGCACCGCATTGAAGATGCTTTGGCTGCTACTCGAGCCGCTGTTGAAGAGGGCGTAGTAGTCGGAGGTGGTGTGGCTTTCATACGCGCTCTACCGGCTTTAGCGGAACTTAAGCTCGAAGGAGATGAGGTAATCGGTAAGAGAATATTGACCCGAGCACTGGAAGAGCCGATTCGCCAAATAGTAGCTAATGCCGGTAAGGAACCGTCAGTTGTTGTCGAAGAAGTAAAGAAACTGAAAGGAAACTCAGGTTATAATGCCGCTACCGGCGAGTATGAGGATTTGGTATCTGCCGGTATTGTTGACCCGACTAAAGTAACTCGCTCAACTCTGCAAAACGCGGGATCAATTGCGGCCTTACTCCTGACCACCGAAGCTATCGTGACAGACCTGCCGGAAGAAAAAGGCGAAGGCCCAGTAGGCCCTCCACCGGGTATGGGTGGTATGGGGATGCCAGGCATGGGAATGTAAAACAAGTTAATGATAAAAAGACGGGGCAGAGGCCCCGTCTTTTCAAAGACTATGAATGAAATAATTAAGATTATTAAAACCATCTCACTCATATTGTTGATAGTCACTGGAGTGTTGTTAATATTCTATAATTATAATAGAAATGTTAATTGGCTACTTATTATATTACAGGGATCGTTAGCATTAGTGGCAACCTTTATTGGTGTATATGTAGCAGAAGCGTTTACTAGAAAAAGAATAAATGATGATAATGAGCAAAGAAATAAAAGAATCTTTTGCTCAGCCATTAAATACTTATTTACTGAAATAATTCACAATTATTCTAACTTGAAGTATGCATATGATAGAATCGAAGAACAAGAGCCTCCAGATAAGTGTGATGCTTTACGGTTCATTAATAGTTGGCTGAAGTTTAAACAGCATGTTTATTCATCATTTATTGCATCTGGAGCGGTTCACTCATTTGAGAATAATGACTTGATTAATGCTATCCAGCAAATATATGCTCGTATATGGAAAATTGAATTAGATTTAAATATGGCAGAAAATGTATTTAAACCCAAACCTCCAAAGAATATAAAGACAGGTGAAATGACTACAAAACTTTTTATTATGGTAAAAGAAACATTAAAACATTCCCTTAATATATATGAGGTAAACATAAAAATAATATTGAAACACATGAACACCAATGGAATATCTTTTTATATAACTAAGAAGGATGGAGAGTGTATTGATATTATGAAGGGTGATAATTACAAAAGAGTTGCTGATGCCAGTACACCACTAAAGTGATAGAATTATTCTTATTGCCTCGCCGGCAGGGCACCCATTTTTTCTGCTTGATCAGAAAAAAAGGGTAAAAAAAGAATCAAGCGCCGCCAAACTCCCCCGTACCAGCGCGTAAGCGCGCGGTACGGGGTCAAACAGTGGCGGCGCACTTTGTTGTTACTTAATAGTTCATAGTGCTAGATAATCATATAAGAATATCGTAAATAAAGCGTCCCCCACCTGTCATCCCGGACCGCGATCCGGGATCTCCAGAGAGACTGTGGCTTTTGAGATGCCGAATCAAGTTCGGCATGACAGTTTTAGTGAGGGACGGCACGACAGATTAGGTGATGGGGCGACCCTGTTTGATGTTTGATAGTTATTATTCAGATTTTGGTTTCAATATGCTACAATACCAACATGAAACGTGTAATTATTATTATCATAATCGTTGTAGCTATTGCTGCTTCGGCTAATATATATCTTAGCGGACAAAAAACATTAAAAAAATCACTAGACAATGGTTTCCAATATCTACGTAGTTCGTATAATGATTTTTCGTATGATGATGACTATCTTCGTTATCGCTATCCGGGTGAAGAGCTGGAGTGCCCTATAGCGAACTGTGACTTAACCTATCGACTACTGGATGCATATTTCATTGTAGCTATGTTAAATGACGCAGGTGTCACTGAAAAACAGTTAGGTGCACAGCTTGGAGACTCTATCGAGGTTCTTGATGCCATTAAACCTATATGGCAACAGGGAGGCATCTATAACACTCAGAAGTCCACAGGCATTGAAGATTATGCTTTGGACACATACTGTATAATAGGGCATCACCACGCTGATAAAAAAATGGCTGACGTGGTAGACCATTTTCGCAGTGGAACTGACTGGCTATCCGAAGATTATACCCTTAATGACGTCTGGAGAAATATTGCAGACGAGACCTGGTGTACCCGGCTACTGATACTTACCGAAGGGGACAACCAAATTACACAGTCATTAGTGAAGAATTTAATAAATGAAACAAATACATCCTTAATTGGTACGGGTTTAAGTGATCAGCAGACCATTTTATATCACATGGTGCATCTATTAAAAGAGGCACAAAGTCTGGGTCTAACTGTTGAAAACCTTGATTCGTCTCTCTCGTTATTTACTGAGCTGCTACTGACAGTAACTTTGGAGGAAGAGCTTTATAACAATCCTTTAATCATAGCGAATACTCTTGAGGCCTTGGTCACAGTAAATTACCCCGATCAAGAAAAGATCCATGATTTAGCAAACCGCTTGATTTTACTACAAGAGAAGGATGGTCTTTGGCTTCCAGAAGCATCAGCCACTCAAGGCCAAGTATTCACGACGTTGCGTGCTGTTTTAGCCTTAGTTAAATATCAAGCATTATTAATCAAGTAAAAAAATGAAGAAGCATCTTAAGTCACTTATATTTGTAGTAATACTTACGATAATATTTGGATATGCGATTGATAAACTATTAATCAGGTTAATAACATCTGATTTAATACCACTGGGCTGGTGGCGTATTAATCTTTATGGTCTCTATGGCTTGATTATCGTTGCGCCGATTGTTTGGCTGTTTTTAAGATTTCAGAAAAAAGAGAAAATTAGTCTAGGATGGAAAAAATTTAGTTGGTCGGAATTCCGTCTGGTAATTTATGCCATTGCCTTAATCTATCCTGTGTTTTTCATCGGACGGTTATTGGTTCCTGACTTTGATTTTTGGTTTGCTAGATTGCAGGGTATCGGTGGGTGGAGCACGCTGGGATTTTTTACTTTGTCAACATTGTTTTTCGTTTTTAAAGAGGAAATCATTATCCGTTATATACAGGCTCGACTTGAACGAGCATATGGAATATTGATGTCTGTATTATTTATCTCTATCCTCTTTAGTATATTTCATTACTCGTCTAGTTACGGTGAATACAACTGGTCTATAGTAGTATCGGTATTTTTCGTCAGCCTTGTAATAGCCCTGGTCTATGCAAAAACGAAAAATATATGGCTGACAATAATATTACACTCTCTTATTAATGGAATTAGCGCTTTGCAAATCTATCTTCATAGCGCTGGACTGATCTGGGCTGAGAGAGTATTTTGGTCAGTTTACGGATTAGCTTTCGCTGTATTGTCGGTAGCCTCGTACAAATGTTTTCGAGACATACTGTTAAATAAGGGTAAACCGACGATTCCTAAGCAGGCGGTGTTTAGCTGGATTTTGTTTATTATTATATGTGTGGTAATACCGATTGTATTGATATTGCTCTAAAACACTCAGACATTATCTGGATACTTGCATTTTTATTAATAATGGTGTATAATATAGGAGATTGAAAACAAAACTAAAAATAATCACAAAAATGATAGAAAAAAACCAAGAAACTAACACAAAAGAAAATTATAATAACCTTGATGTAATACCTATCGAGGCTATGATATCTGGCCGACCACTTAGTTTCTATTTAAAAGTAGTTTTGCGGCCAGTTTTAATTTCACTTGGAGTCATTTTTATTGCAGAATTCGCTGAGGTTTATTCCTATGTATATTGGATAGTTCTTTTTGGACTTTTTAGCTATGTTGGCTGGGTGATTGCAAAACATAAATCAACTAGCATGATCCACTCTATCATTGCAGGTGGGATTAGTGGTGCTTTGGTTGGTTTTTTGAGTGGTGTCTATAAGTTTATTATTCATTTGAAATTCTATCAATTTTTTCAGATCATTACCGAGCCTATACTTTTAGCACTACTGGGTGTTGCTTTCGCGGGTGGAGTATGTTGGCTGTTTAGTAAAAATCAAGGCATTAGTAAATTGTCATTAAAAAAATAATATTAACTGTCGTTAGTTCATAAAGACTAACCTAAGGAGAAAAATTATGAGCAATGGAGAAAACACAAAGCATAGTCAAGACGATAAACTGTTTGGTGCCTTATCGTATCTCTGGGTTTTGAGCGTAGTAATGTATGTGATTAAGAAAGATAACGAGTATGTGAAGTTTCACGCTCGACAGGGATTGGTTCTGTTTATCGCTTCGGTAATTATCTGGTTTATCCCGTTCTTTAATTGGCTACTGAACATAGTGGTCTTGATTATAGTAATCATCGGCTTCGTGAAAGCAATTGCCGGAGAGAGATGGGAAATACCGGTTGTCGGACCAATAGCCAAAAAGATAAATTTTTAAACCACTTTATTATTTCAATATTCAAAATACCTGTCAGCAATGTCAGGAGTGTTAATTAGTTATTAACTGGTCGCTTAACCAGCGGTCTTGTAAAAATTATGACTCAATCAAAAGAAAAAAAATTTGTTCTTTGGTTTAAAGAGCTAAGAAACACAGACGTTAAATATGTTGGAGGCAAAAATGCTTCCTTGGGCGAAATGTATCATTATCTTACACCCAAAGGCGTATTAATTCCCAATGGGTTTGCTGTAACCGCAGCCGCTTACCAACACTTTTTGAAAGAAGCAGGAATTAAGAAAGAGATTAGGGATATAATCAAAGAAACAAAGATCCACAACCTTAGAAGTTTAATGACGGGTGGTAAAAAAATTCGTGAAACTATTCTGAATTCTGATTTGCCAACCGATCTTGAAAAATTAATTATTGAATCTTATCGTCAGCTGGAAAAAGAATATGGCAAAAACTGTGATGTAGCGGTTCGTTCTTCAGCCACTGCCGAGGATTTGCCTGACGCTTCTTTTGCCGGTCAGCAAGACACATATCTTAACATTCGTGGAGCTAAACAGCTTTTAATAGCCTCAAAGAAGTGTGTGGCCTCACTATTTACAAATAGAGCCATATCCTATCGCGAAGATAAGGGTTTTGACCATTTTAAAGTGTCTTTATCGATTGGTGTCCAAAAAATGGTTCGATCAGATAAGGCGGCTTCGGGCGTTATGTTTACTATCGATACAGAAAGCGGTTTTGATAAAGTCGTTTTAATAAATTCATCCTATGGTTTAGGGGAAAACATTGTCCAAGGCAAGGTTACTCCGGACGAATATTATGTTTTCAAACCGACTTTAGCTAAAGGCTATAAAGCGATTCTAGCCCGTAAATTAGGGAAAAAGAATATCAAGATGATTTATAGCAATAATCCTGCAAAGCCAACAATTGATATCCCGGTTAAGCCAGAGGAACAATTAGAATACTCAATTACTGATAATGAGGTGCTACAGCTATCCAAGTGGGGAGTAATAATTGAGGATCACTACAAACGCGCTTATGATATTGAATGGGCCAAAGATGGCTTGACCGGTAAGCTCTATATAGTTCAGGCTAGACCTGAGACGGTTCAATCCCAGCGTGATTATTCGGTACTCGAAGATTATCAGCTGTCCAAGCGTGGCAAGGTATTATCAGATGGCTCGCCGGTGGGTTCAAAGATTGGTTCAGGAAAAGCCAATGTCATTAACGATGTTAAAGACATACATAAATTTAAAAAGGGCGAAGTCTTGGTCACTGATATGACTGATCCGGACTGGGAGCCGATCATGAAAATCGCTGCAGCTATTGTGACCAATCGCGGTGGCCGAACATGCCATGCTGCTATTGTCTCGCGTGAGCTAGGTATCCCTTGCTTAGTTGGCACTGAGGACGCGACTAAAAAAATTAAGACCGGGCGACCTGTCACAGTCTCGTGTGGTGAAGGTGAAACCGGTTATGTTTATGATGGATTAATAAAATATAATGTTAAACGAACTAGTATAAAAAATCTCAAACGACCTAAAACTAAAATGATGATGAATTTGGGTGATCCTGAACAGGCCTTTGATTACAGCTTCATTCCAAATGACGGCGTAGGTTTGGCTCGTGAGGAATTCATAATCAACTCATATATACAGATTCATCCAAGGGCCCTACTTAATTATGGACGCCTTAAAGACAAGAACGCTAAGAAAAAAATTGACCAGCTAACAAAAGGATATAAAAGCAAAAGGCAGTTCTTTATAGATCGATTGGCTTCTGGGATTGCTATCATCGGAGCAGCCTTTTACCCCAACGATGTGATTGTGCGACTGTCGGACTTCAAAACAAATGAATATGCCAATTTAATCGGTGGTAAACAGTTTGAGCCGGAAGAAGACAATCCAATGATTGGCTGGCGCGGTGCTTCCAGATATTATGATGATAATTTTAGAAAGGCCTTTGCTCTGGAGTGCCTAGCTTTGAAAAAAGTCCGAGATGAAATAGGATTGAAAAACGTGAAAGTGATGGTACCTTTCTGCCGTACAGTTGAAGAGGGTAAAAAGGTTCTCGCTGAGATGGCTAAGAATGGATTGAAACGCGGAGTTGATGGGTTGGAGATCTACGTAATGTGCGAAATCCCTTCCAATGTTATTTTAGCTGACGAATTTTCAAAGCACTTTGATGGGTTCTCAATTGGCTCTAATGATTTGACTCAGTTAACGCTTGGTCTGGACCGCGACTCCGAATTAGTCAGCCACATTTATGACGAACGCAACCCGGCAGTCAAAAAGCTAGTATCGGAAGTTATCAAAAAAGCCAAAGCCAATAAACGTAAAATCGGAATCTGCGGACAAGCTCCATCTGATTACCCTGAGTTTGCACGATTCATTGTAGCGGAAGGCATAGACAGTATGTCGCTGAATCCTGACACGGTGATAAAAACCACCCTAGATATATTAGCTCTGGAAAAGAAATTGAACAAAAAGAAAAGCAAGAAAAGGAAGACTAAGAAGAAAGAAAGAAATAAATAATACTCAAAACATACTATTATAATAATATGGAAAGTGAAGATTACAAGAAGGGAAAGGAGATAATGAAAGATGCTGTTGAACACTCGTTCGCGAGATTATGCCTGGATAGACAAAGTAGCACGCATGGAATGGCTTGATAGTGTGATTGCCCGTATTGATAAAAAAAACAGCTGACGGGACTGAACCAACTACTGAGGAATCTGCCGGCCTCAAAGAAAGCCGCGAGGAATTAACAGCCGAAAGGGAACAATTATGGCAAGAGTCAGAAGCCATGGAGCACGGTGAAGTTTTTAACCAGCAAAGTGGAGAATACTCACCTGCGGCCGAGGCATTGATCTGGCTTGATCGGGTTAATGAGGACTGGGGTATGGCTGGCGCCACGCCTCAAGAACATGTTTTACATACGTTGGAAACAGGAACTAATGTCGTTGATGAGGGAAAACTGCGTGAGCTTGAAGCAGCGGCTTTCACTCGCCTTGAGCATGCTTGGCGAGAGGGTGTTCCGCTTCGCCTGACGCAGCGATTTATTGATGCTCTGGAAACTTATGGCAGATTAGCTGATAAAATAGAATATAGTAGAAAAGCAAAAGAAATTGCCACTCGTATCAAAGCTGCACAGAGCTCTAAATAAACCCAGAAAGAGAAAGAAGTAAACCAAACATGAAAAGAACAACCGCCGTTATAATATATATAATATTAGTAGCGGTGGCTTGGTATATATGGCATGGCTGGAGCTTACAGAAGAGAGCAATCAAATCCAAGGTGGACTTTATATGTTATGATATTGAAAACCATATCCATCCGACTTATGGTTTGGAGCTAGGGTTGTCTGATGCCGAGATAGGACAAATGAGAATGGATTATTTAGCCAAAGAGGATAAATATGCTCAGGAGAATGGCCTTGATTCTTCTGAGGATCGTGACGAGCAATTAAACAAACTTCCAAGTTGGATATTTAAAAACATCTCTCAAGAAACATTAGATAGCGTTAGAGAAGCATGTGATTCGTCATATGGTACAACGCAATAAAAAGGAACTAACCAAGGGTAACTGAGTGGGGGTTTCTTTTTTTTGAGTTTTTCGTTATAGTTTTAGTAGATTTCTGGGAGAGGTGCCCAGCACCATTCACGTTGCTCAGGTGCTGGGCGGGCGCCGTCCCCGTTATACAACGGGGCAAGGGTCTAGTGCGCTTGCTTGTTCCCGGTTTGTAAAAACATTAAAGCATTGGAGTAGGCTCGAATATTAGTTATACAGCTGGAGCTTAAAGCGGAGAGGTCGCATAGTGGCTTAGTGCGCTTGCTTGGAAAGCAGGTAGATCTTTACGGGTCTCGGGAGTTCGAATCTCCCCCTCTCCGCTCTAAGCTGAAATTTATCACTCTATAATTTGTAATTAAAAAACTAAAAAAATGAAAAACTATTTAATCATCATCGTTATTGCCATTATCGTAACCGGACTTTTTATTTATGTTAACCTGTATCACGAGGATAATACAGCTCCGATATATATTAAAAACACAAAAGCCGATACACCCGTAGAAATAGTAGCTTTAACTGAGGGCCAGACCTGTGAAGAGATGTATGACTCTATTGAAAATGATCTGGATAATGCCAACTATTGTGATCAAGACAGCGATTGTGATGCTATACTTTTGGGTGGCAGATATATGGAATTTGGTTGCTATCATTATATAAATAAAAACATTGACCAAAGCTCGATTTTACAGAACATGTATATCTATGATGAAAAATGCGATGAGATGATTAATGACTGTGATCTTGCCCTTGAGGCCCAGTGTGTTTCAGGGGAATGCGTTGAAGTAGAACAAGGTTAAACGTAATCGCATATTTAAATATTATACTAAAAATACTCTAGTAATAACCTCTGTAACGGGTTAACATGGATATATTAAATATAACTACTTAACACTATTCAATAATCTTTATGACCTACATACATGCAATTAAGGGTAGTCTGTTAGCTTTCGCGATATTTGTATCGGTAGCAATTTTAGTCCCCGGCCATGGGCCATCAGACGAGGTGCAATTAATTTTAACAATCAGCACCTTTTTGTTTGCTATTATAGCCGGTTTCTTTCTAACACGCTTAAACACTCGCTACGACAGGGTAAGAGAGTTGGTGGCTAGTGAAGATGCTTTATTTCTATCTTTCTATCGTGCTTCAATATTTTTTGGTACAAACTTCAAGCAGATAATTGGTAAAATTATTGATAAGATATATATTTTATCTTTTGATTATGATCTTGGTAAATACTATAAACATAATTCGCAATATATTGATTCTATTTATGATGAGCTGGCCAAAGTAAAAAAATTAAAAAACGAAAAAGCGTTAAACCTATTTGATGATATGGTGGTCATGTTAACTGATCTAGAAGACAATCGAAATAAAAGTACTGTAATCACTACAGAGCGACTGACAAAGGGCCATTGGTCGGTTATGTTAACTTTGTCCGCAATCATTGTTTTCAGTATATTTTATTTAAAAACAGAAGCTATTTACTCTCAGGTTATTTCTATACTTTTATCGACAGTAGTTGTGCTAGTCTTGCTTATTATCAGAGATCTCCAAAACTTTAAACATGGCGGTGAGCTACTTTTATCCGAATCGGGCCAGGAGATGTTTGAGGCCGTTGGTAAACTAAGATACTATAATAAAAGAGACCTTGATTCAGGGGTTATAAAAGTACCAGCCCATATAAAAAAATATCGTTTAGGGCTACATAAGCCCGGTGAAAAATTAAATATCAAAGTGGTTACTAATAAATAGTCAATACCATGAACAAGGCTGAAGGAGAATCATTTGAAGCAGAAAGAACTGAGGCTGAACCAGTCATGATAACGCGTGATGTGGTTGTTGAACGACTGAGAAATGACGAACATTTTGAAAACACCAACCTCCAGGACCTAAACTTGGCTGGATTTAATTTGGAAAACAGAAAGTTTTGTGGAGCTGACATCAGGGGAATTCATTTGTATGAGTATGATAGTGCTACTGGACAAGAAACCAAGACAAATATCAGAGGAGCAGATTTTACCGATACCGTGATAGCCGATACGGGCACAACTGATTTTTTCAGAGTTGATGCCGAAGGAGCCGGTTTTGGTTACACTGAGAGTTTGATCGACAGAAGAAAGCGTCTAGAAGATGCTGGTACAAGGCCAGGCCCGAAAGATTGTGGCGGTGTATTCGGCTTTGATGGCTCGGAAGGAAACTTTAAAAAGACGCGCTGGTCCAACGTTGATTTTGGAGGTAATTCAGGTTATGAGGCAATATTAAATAAGGCTGACTTTAGTGAGGCAATAATATCTGGTTCAGATTCATCAGGTATGGATTTTTCTATTATGGAGATCCACGGAATACAAATTGTTGACCCTGTATCGCTTCGTGGTATGATAATAAGTAAAGAACAAGTGGGTGATTTATGTAACGGCATTTCCTATACGGACGAAGAGAAGCAAGGAGCCTTTTTGGAAAAAAAGGAAGGGTTAGGTGCACGTCGGCTACTGACTGAGCATTTCGGAGTAATAGTTAAGGAAACGGAAAGGGCAAAATAGGTAATATATTTTTTAAGGCCATGTTTTATGAAAACAATTTTAGTCACGGGTGGTGCCGGCTATATCGGTAGTGCTGCCGTCAAAGCGTTAATCTCCAAAGGTCACGAAGTGGTCGTAGTTGATAATTTATCCAAAGGCGATAAAAAACTAGTTGACTCTAAAGCAGATTTTTATGAAGTTGACTTAGTTGATATTGATAAACTTAGAGAAGTCTTCCAGAAACACAAATTTGATTCAGTTATGCATTTCGCGGCCTATAAGGCGGTCGAGGAATCAATGACCAGAGTGGATAAATACTCCGACAACATCACAGGTACGATCAATCTTCTTAGATGCATGGTTGAGTTTGAAGTGAAGCAGATAATTTACTCTTCAACAGCAGCTGTCTATGGGATACCCACAGAAGTTCCGGTCACTGAAGAATCCCCGACCGTTCCAATCAACTACTATGGTTATACCAAGCTGGCTTCTGAACAGATTATCGAGTGGTTTGGTCAAGCTCACAACTTACAATATGCTGTCTTGAGATATTTTAATGTAGCTGGTGACGGGGGCTTAGGCTATATTGACCCGAACGCAAATAATATACTTCCTATAATCATGGAGGTTTTATCAGGTAAAAGAGCCAAGCTGACGATATTTGGAAAAGACTACGACACCCCCGATGGAACCTGTGTGCGTGATTATTTTGATGTGAATGATTTGATTGATGCTCATGTTCTAGCTCTTGATCTTAAGACAAGTGAGATTATAAATTTGGGAACTGCTAAGGGCTCAAGTGTGACAGAGCTAGTTACTGCCACTGAAAAAGTAACCGGCAAAAAATTACCTCATGAATATGGCGATCGACGACCAGGTGATCCAGCGGTAACTGTATCTTCTAACGATAAAGCTAAGAAAGTATTAGACTGGGAGCCAAAAAGAAGCATTGAAGATATGATAAAATCAATGTGGGAAGTTTATCAAAAACAATGAGCGGGAAAACTGATATGGGTCAAGACAAGAAACCAACCATTGTAGTAACCAAAAACTTGGAACTATATGAAGACCAAACTGCACGCTTAGACTCACTGGGGAATGCTACCTATTACAATGATCTTCCTAGGTCTGACGATGAATGGCTAGAACGATGTAGGGGTGCTGACATAATATGTACTGGTATGTACGGCTTGAAATCTGAAAAAGTATATGAACTAGATAATGTGTTTATTTCACTTCCATTTGTAGGTGCTGAATTTTTGGATAGAAATAGGCTTAAAGAAAAAAATATTACTGTTTCCAATTCACCCGGAGGCAATAAAGAGGCGGTTGCTGAGTGGATAATTGGAATGATGATAATGCATTTTAGACGACTACCACAGTTGACCAGAACAACTGATTTACAAAAAGAAGAAATTCTCAAAACTGCTACAAGTCTTTATAATAAAAAGATTACTATATTAGGTGTTGGGCATATTGGAAAACAGCTGGGCAATATTTGTGAATCTTTTGGTATGATTGTTAAATACTTTAAACGTGGAGACGATCTAATTGGTTTTGTGAAAGATGCTGATGTTATAT
>JAHIZJ010000122.1 GCA_018814765.1 Patescibacteria group bacterium | reverse complement strand
GTGTCCTTTCGGCGGGCGTGTATACGGGTAAAAATATTTTGAGAGTCACAACAAACCCGACGGAAAGCATGCGCCGGGGATGAGGCTATTGAGAGGAGGACTGAGGCTGAGCGTAGTGCCATGGCATATAGTTTTCCGGGGTTTTTTCCAGATCTTGGGCGTTTTTCGGCAGCCACGTAAGGTAATGGAGGGGATTGACTCCGGCCAGCTGGCAGGTATGGATCAAACTCATAAACAGGTCCCCTACGTAGGCGCCGCGTTGGGTTTTATAAAACAGGGCGTTTTTGCGGTGCAGGATGGCGTGCTTCAGCGCCCTTTCACATAGATTGTTGTCAAGGGGCGCTCCGGGAACCTTCAAGAACCGCGTCAGCTTGACCCAGTGCTTGAGCATGTACTTAATGGCTTTTCCCAGTCCGGAGTTGGGCTCGACAATGTTTTCATCGATCTGCTTTTTGCACCATGCTTCAAGTTCGGCCATAATCGGGCCGCTTTGCCGTTGGTGATAGTCAAGCCGCTGCTCGGGGGAAAGGCCTTGCTCTTTGACAATCGCATCGTGGTGGTAGACTTTTGCCAACAGCTCGATCACATAAGTGCACTCATCCGGGAAGCTGTTTATCAGCTCTACGAACTGCCTGCGTGCGTGGGCCATGCAGTTGGCCAGGATGGTCTCGAAGTCCTCTGACGCATTGCGGCTTGCGGCATCACACATCTGAATGGGGGGCGAAAGTCCGGTTTTTCGGCGCTTCAAAAGCTCGGCAAGGTTCTCGCCCGCATGGCGATTGCCGGTCATAAAAAGGGCCATCTGACGACCTTGCCATTTGCTGACGATGCCGGTGGTGTATATGCCTTTTCGGGTGTTTTCCGGATCTTGCTGCTTTAAGAAGGAGAGCACCTTCATGGCGGTGTCGTCGTTGTGGATAAGTTCCCCTTGAGCTGCGCATTGAACCAAGGCGTCATGGACCGGGGAGAGGATGACTGCCGAAGCGTTTAAGATATCCCATTGGGTTGAGGCCGGCAGGGGGTGTCCCAAGTTGGCTTGAAGTTTTTCAAGCCGGTGAAGGGGCAAACCGCATCCGTATTTTAAAAGGGCCAGCATGGCCCCTGCCGATTCATCGTGCTTTTTCTCGCCCGCCTCAGGGGGCAGTTCGGGGACGAAGACCTCCCCACAGAGATTGCAGCGCAGGCGGATGCGTTCGTAGACAGTGGCTTTGAGCGGTGCATCTCCTACCACATGAACGAACACCGAGGGCATGGCAAGTTCATATATTTTGCCCTTTTCGCATCCCGGACATCGGTCGCCCGTATTGAGAGTGGGGTGCTCGATGGTGACTTTCTTTCCGCCATTGTAAGCGGAGGCCGGCTTTCTGCCGTGGCCTTTTTTGGATTGCGGCTTTTCAGCTTTTTCATTGGCTTGCTGCTGGTGAAGATTTTTCAGTACGTTTTTGGCCGTCTCGGTGGGCGCTCCAAACAGATATTTGCACAGCCTTCCCAAGGAGGCGTCCTTTTCCGCCAAAGCCAGGGAAAGGCATTGTACAGTTTCTGCAAGGCCCTGGACGATCTCCCAATCGGCCTCGGCCAGCTTTCGCTCTTTGATCCGCTCTTGAAGCGCCTTTAGCTGCTTGCCTGAGACCTGATGGCCTTTGGGAGGCTTTACCGGCATAACCCCTCCCTGAAGCGGCGGTCCAGAGGGTAGAGCCAGATGGTTTTGACCGGTTTGTCGCAGGCGTTTTGCCGGTCCCACTTGCCCCGGCCCCGGGTTTGTCCCACGCAAATCCAGTTGGCCGCTTTGTAGCAGACCCCGGCAAAGCGCTGCTTTTCAACAAAGGTCTCAAGCAGCGCAGGCCGATAATTGTAGCGCTGCCGCCATAGATCGGGCAGTTTTCGCGCAGCGCCGGACAGAATCCTGGAGGCGAGATTTTTGCTGTGAATCCAGGGCAAGATCAGAAAACGGCTGTTGTTGATCACCCGGTGGAGGTTTTCTCTTCGCTGATGATCTGTCCAGCCGATGAACTCATCGCGCGGGGCTGCTCGCCAGGCAGCGGCGGAAAAGCCTAAAAGCGCAGCCAGATGGCCGGAAGCATAAACGAAAAAGCGCATCTGGGCTCCGCCCTGGCGATTGTAGCCCAGATAATGATAGCGGTCGATCAACTCGTTCCAAAGC
>JAHIZJ010000109.1 GCA_018814765.1 Patescibacteria group bacterium | reverse complement strand
GATAATCTTTTTAAAATTTATCAAAATAAAAAAGGTCACGAAAATATTAATCTAACTAACAAATTAATGCCTTCTTTAGCGTCATTTTCTATGATACCAAAAGAGGAATTTCGGTGTCATAGTTAAATGATTTGACACGCACCCCCTTTGTGTAAGCATTACTGTCTATAATGTAATCAAGGACAATAACAGGAATTCTCACCACCACAATCATCAGTACAGATACCGCCAGTGCAATTAGATGGTATACAATCCTTAGCACAAATTCCAGGGCAGTTAGAATATGTAAAGTTAGAGCAATAATCAGTCTCACATACAGACGGATCCGTTGGACAGAAAAGTTCCTCGCAATATAGGAATCCTCCAGCGTCACATAGGCACATCTCATCACCCGGAACACCATATCCGCATTTATCGGCTCTGTTCATTTCTGTCGTACAATCACATAAATCCAAAGCTAAACAATCATTTCTTAAATCACATTCGATATCATCGCGTACATATTTGCATTCCGTCTTTATATCAGTTTCACAGTAATCTTCAATCGCATTAAAATTTACCCCCAGATCAGTCACCCTGAATTTTATTTCTCCCAAACTGACCGGTACCTGGCAGGATGTATCAAGAATCCCATCCCAGTCTGGTTCTTCTATTTCGTTTCCATAATTAAATAAGCACTTTTTGTTATCAATTCCGTCTATCTCATATGTTGTTGAGCCTAGCGCAACGTCTATTCTGGTACGCTTCTTAACCTTACATGATTTAAAGTTAATCTTTAACTCATCACCACTGTTAGCTGACGAAGTATATGTATTTCTGTTTGCGCTAGTATTCGCTGATTCTTCATCGTTTGATAGCATTATTATCAAAAATACAATCAGCGCTATTGCTATTATGACCAGAGCTACTAAAAAAGCTTTTTTCATAGGATAATATCGCTAACTAATTAAATATTAAATCACGAAAATCTTAACTCTTCAGGATAAACCCATATTTCTTTGAAGTTTTTCAAAGGTATTAAATCAGTTTGGACTACTTCGTGGGGTTGGTCTTTAATTTTATCGAATTGTTGAGGAGAAAGAACACGGTCGAAATAGCTATCTCCTTTTTTCTCTAATACACCGAACCCTGTCCAGAATTTTGTAACTGATGTTTTTGTTGTACCTATGGGTATTGATGACTTGCCGGGTGTTGTAAAAACCATTATCTTGTCATCCCCCTTAATATATTCAGCTCTTTTAGAGATGCGACAATAGGCATCGTGTATAATTGGGCCTATTCGTATTTTTTCTTTTTTTTCTTCGTCTGTATATTTGGACCAATCTTCTGCTCCCTGCCATTGAATATTTAACTCTGATGTTATTAAATTTAAATTTGTTTCTTTATCTCCCATTGCCTTATATTCCGCTTCTATCTCCGGTATCAGTCTGTCTACTTCTTCGTGTAGTTTCTGTTCATTTTCATAAAGATCAGCTATTCGGACTATATCCATTGAAAAATTATTTGGTAAATATTGACGATACTTGTTTAACAAAGCTTTAAATGAATCAAAATACAAATTTGAGTCAGTTTTGGAAATATTATTCATTCTTTCTAAAATTACTGCATCAGAGGTAAAAATTAATTCTACACCCGGTTTATAAATCTTTAGGATCGGGGCAATGTATTCAGTATTGTATGCAATCATAAAATATTCTGCCCAATCTACTTCAGGTGCTGAGGCCAACCTCCATAGCTTATAGCCACCAAATGGACAACTAAATTTAATAGGTTTATTTTCAGGAATACATAATGACAAAGCCCGTCTAACTTTCTGTTCTACAGTATCCATAACGCTCCATTTTCTAAACTTTTTTGAGGTAAGTAGCCTGTATATCATCTCCTCCATTCCATTCTTATCCAAAAACTCCTGATCCACAGGACGCAGATCAGCCTTGGAACAGTTAGTCAGTCTATCTTTAAGGTGTTCTTCTGGTTTCATAAGCCACTAATTATGTAATATGTATGTTCATTATTTCCGTTTCACGAAAACCTTAGTTCTTCCGGATAGACCCAGATTTCTTTGAAGTTTTTCAAAGGTATTAAATCAGTTTGGACTACTTCGTGGGGTTGGTCTTTAATTTTATCGAATTGTTGAGGAGAAAGAATACGGTCGGAATAGCTATCTCCTTTTTTTTCTAATATACCGACTCCTGTCCAGAACTTTGTAATTGATGTTTTTGTTGTACCTATTGTTATTGAATTATGTTTTGGTAATGGGTTAGCAGTTAAATCCACTTTGCCTAGGCCACGAATGGCTTGATTTATTTTAGAAAGCCTACAAAAACTATCATGAACTATTGGCCCTGATTTGATTTTATCCTGTTTAGCTGATTCAGTAAGCCTTGACCAGTCTTCTGCCCCCTGCCATTGAATATTCAGCAGAGAGGACCGTTCTTTCTTTTCTTTACGTTCAGGGGACCAACTTTCGTATTCGTTTTCGACTTCCTTAATTAAAGACTCAAGTTCATTGTGGTACTCTTTTTTATCCTTATACAGTTCCTCAAACACACGCAATTCAAGCTTAATATTGTTTGGTAAATAATTTTGAAAAGATTCCAATAATTTTCTGAAAGATTTATGGTATATCAGACAATTTTCTTCTGGGATATTGCTCTGTCGTTTCATAATTGATGGATTGGCTGCCCAATATGTCATCACTATCCCAGGTTTATATACTTCAGCAATTTGTATAGCATATCTTAGAATATAGTGAATGTTAAATAATTCAGCCCAGTCAGCTTCAGGACTACTGGGTAAACTCCATAGCTTATAACCGCCAAAAAACCAGGTTGTATTTATTGGTATCTGATTCTTAACTGCATGTTGCACAGATTCTTTTAGTTCTTGGATATACTCTTCACCTACCTTCCACTTTCTGAATTTCTTTGACATGAGCATGCGGAAAATAAATTCTTCCACTCCATTTTTATCCAAAAACTCCTGATCCACCGGACGAAGATCAACTTTGGAACAGTTGATTAATTTATCTCTTAAATACTGTTCAACATTCATGTATTTAATATTACCTCTTCCACTTCCTTGAGATTGTGGAAGAAAAACAGAACTAGCAATCTTTAAAAAATTATTCTATTTAAATCTTTTATATTTCTAACAACATAATTAGGTTTCGCCTGGCTCATTTTCTTATCTGTACAAACGCCCCAAGTTACTCCTGCTGAAAGTAATTTAAGACTTTTACAGACCTCTACTTCATGCACAGTATCTCCAACATATAAAGTATTTCTTTTATTTAATCTGTATTTTTTGATTATCTTGTTTAATATTATACGCTTTTCATGAACACTGTACATTATTTCATCGAAATAGTTTTTAATTCCATAATCTTGGAGTAGTTTGTATAGATAAACTTTATGGTCGGAGGTAACCAGAATGACCTTTTTATCTGCTTTCTGACATTTTTTTAACAATGTTTTCATGCCAGGATACAATCTAGACTTAGGACACTTTGGAAAAGAAGCTTTAAATATTTCGTCCTGTCTTTTCTTAGTAATTTTTGAATTATATTTCTTATAAAAGCTCATATAAGGTAAATTAAACTCTTCACGATATTCTTGCATCGAAATACTCTTTGTGCCATAAGCCTTCAGTACAGCCATACTAGCACAATACTGAGTTTTTATATTATCATCCAAAACACCTGACCAATCAAAAATAATATTTTTAATCATTTTTAGTTCAACATTTCGTTAAATGTTGTTTATTATTATACACAAGAAATCTCTACTTAGGTGATTTCTCTGTCTTTCTAGAAGCTACCCTCTAGAACATGTACTTCTGGAATATCATCTAATCCGTTAGCCAAAGTTTCCTCAGTCACCACTACCTGATCAAATTCATCTTGATCAACATAGTCCGCGCTATAGCTAAGTAGGTACTTATCGTCTAGCTTTTCTAATTTACCGGTCGAGAAAAAGTTTGTCGTACCCGTCTTAACCAACCAACCTTCATAAAATTTGTCTTCGGCAGGATCTGTCAAATCCGCTGTAATGCTATGAACAAACGTATCGCTAATCACCTTTCGTGACGCAGAGCCACTGCCCTCATATTCCCCAACCGTTTCAAGCACGATAGTAACTGTTGACAACATTTCGTCACTTACCCTTACTGCTACATTTTCATTAAGATTATTGTTGGTTTGTGCTGTAGTATCAATCGATTCATTGGTCGTTTTTTTATTGCAATCTAAGCCGAGAGTTATAGCCAATAATAGAACCAGTGATCCAAATATAAAATATTTTTTCATGATATAATAACCGATAATGATTATTTGTCGATAAGTTTTTCGCTATCGTAACGATAGACTATTCAGACCCTTCTGACGTACCTACCACAACAAACGTTCCACCATCATCATCTTCACTAATACTAACGGATACTGTTCGCTCGCCTTTTTCCCCAGTCATTGTAGATCCGCCCTCAACATCCAAAGAAAAATTGATTGTCCAGCCATCATTTTCCAGCTCTTCCCGATATTCTGATTTTGCCTGACTTGTTGACTTGGATGTTTGGACCGTAACAGTGTAGTTCCCCTCGCCCATTTGCATTGCAGACGTAACATTGCCATCAATCAAATGAACATCGCTTGGAAAACCATCCGGGATATCAACATCTTTTCCGGCTTCTAAGGAACCTTCGTTAGTGTTGATTGATACAGTTCCATTGTCAATATCAACATCTGCATCCCCCCCGCTAGCAGCCTCTATCTCATTTTCAATCTTTTTCTCAGTTACTGTCGTACAACATCCAGTGATAAATAGCACTGTGGCCAATATACACACTGAAAGAAATAGTAATCTTTTCATTTTTTTGGTTTATTAATTATCATTATTTAATCTATTTTTTCTAAACGTCTTAAAAACAGTTAATAATTTCTATATATTAATAGTAGCTTATATTAGAATATTTATAAAGAAATTATCGATTGTCATTTATCCACAATATAGGTCTTGACAAATGTAAGGTTTACTTTACAATGGTAAATGTAAAATTAACCTTACATTTATGACTATCAAAACATTCAAAAAAGTCTATCTAGGAATTGCCATATTTATCCTTGCATCAGTAGTAATTGCGGTTTTAGTTGATAATCTTATTCTGGCCTTAGCGGGTCTTTTTATTGGAATTCTTCTGGTTATTCTTTTTAGTATCAAAGTAAAAACTACAGTTTCTGACGAACGAACTGAAGCAATTAGTGGCAGGTCTGCTTACATAACTTTCCATATAATCACTTTGTTGCTTGGATTGCTGTCATTCTTTTTTATAATCAATGGATACATTCAAAAAGATTTTCAAAGTGAGTCACTGGGCGTTACCCTGTGCTATATTACCCTACTAAGTATAACTATCTACGCTATCACCTACCGATACTTTAATAAAATTCACAGCAACAATGACTAATAATATAAAACAGCTGCGTTCTGAATTTAGGCTGACTCAGGAAGATCTTGCAGAAAAAGTAAGCGTTACTCGTCAAACTATTATTGCAGTTGAACAAAACAAGTATGTGCCGTCGTTAGCCTTAGCTTATAACATAGCAAAAGTGTTTAAAAAACCAATTGAAGATATTTTTTATTTTAATCAGATAATCATATGTACAACATTAAAGCAAAAGACTTAATCATCTATGGAGGCAGTATTTGTCTGGCTGTGATAATCTTCCTGTTTCTTCTGACTACCAATCTGATTGGTTATGGAGTGAAAGATGGTTGCCAGTTAGCCAAAGACAAATATCCGGGTAGTTGTGTTGAGGCGCTGATCGCTTATCTCGATGATGACAGTAATGATATGCGCTCAAGAAATACAGCTATCTGGGCACTTGGACAGCTGGGTGATAAGCAGGCTCTTCCAGCACTTAATGAGCGCTACGTTGGAGTCCCTGAAGGTAAAGAACCCCTTAGTAAAACCATTTCTCAGTATGAATTAAAAAAAGCCATTAATCTACTTGGCGATGGTTTTAATGTAAGCGCACCGTTTTGGCGATTTGGACCCGGTGTTAAGTAATCTATTCTATAAGAATACCCAGTTAAAATAACTGGTTACATAACTTGAAACACCGTTAAATTCTGAAGTGTCTGAGTGGGCAATGGTTTCTGTTCTGGCATTTTTCTGTTTCATAAGGCTAAGAATAATGTATAAACCCGGAGCCGAATCATAATGTTCGTCGCCGTTTTTATATATTTCATCTAGTTTATAGTTTCTGACAATTTCGTTTGTTTCTCCATCCATTACATTTGACTCGGCTGAAGTCAAATAATGAGAAAAATCAATTGAACCAACGACTATCGTGTGTTCATCTAAAACTCTATTTATAAATTGCTGAAATTTTTCGGTCTGGGCTTCATTCACGCTATAATTAATCAACATGGGAACAACCTTGGCTTCTGGAAAATAATACGACAGATAAGGGATTAATAAACCAACAGCATGGTCTTGACTGACCGCGTTGTCATTTATTTCCACCAAATCCGATTCCGCCAACTGAGTGATAGCCTCGATATCAGGCTCGAGAATACCAAATGGCGTGTCCCAAGCCTGACTGGCTAATACCACCCCCCGACTGCCTCGGTGATAATGGTTCGGTCCGATCAAGACAACTGTTTTGGGGTAAGTAGAAACCGCTAAACATTTAAAGAATTGTCCGATCAAGGGGCTGGCTTGCTGATGATGAGTAGTAATGCCTCCCAGCATATCATGGCTGCAAATATCAACTGATGGATTTTCGTATTCAGTAAAAAAATCAGTGACCGAAAAGATGCTGGGATTTAATTTATCTGACTGATAACTGACCAAACTGCTATTAACATCAGAACGCCACAACCAAAAAACACCCGCCGCAAATATTAAAAATCCGGCAACCAGCCAAACGCCAATTAATCGTTTTCTTATCATTCAATGGTAACTTGCGCTATATCTGACATATTTAAGCTGTCTTTCACCCTATATCCTTGTATCATTACCGGTTCTGTATTGAATACACCCTGATTATTAACTCTAGCGTAATACTTAATCAATTTATCCCAGCCTTTCCAAGACATAAACACTACTTTTTGACCATCGACTAAATATGGCCAATTTGCTTCATAAGAACCATATTGCAACCGAGAGAAGGGTTGAGTTATCACGGTTAATCCGCTGGGCAAATAATCTGTAACTTGATAGGAATCATCGATGGCATTTGCCTTAATCGTATGATCAAGCGTCACCAATATTATGTCGCCTTCAGAAAACGTATTGGTTTGGTTGCCTCCGACTACTTGATAAGACCGCACTACATCAACTTGATTATCTATTGTTACTAAATCAGGATCAGCCGGCTCTGCATAATAACTTATCACGCCTACAGTTCCGGAAATATCAGAGAATGATATTTTATCAAATTCGTCCGGAGAAAGGGACAGCTTATATTTTTTGTACTTCTCTAGAGAAACCGTACCTGACCTGTCACTAACGGAATACTTGAAACTAACCGGACCGGCTTCAGTTGACGGAACAGCCTGACGCAGATATATCAGCTTTTCGACGTTTATTAGAATCTCGTCAGTCCATTTGCTTCTGACATAGCTATACAAACCGTCTTCTTCATCAGCTGATAGTCGATTTGCTAAAATAGCAGCTAATACGGTGTATTTGAGATAATCATCCTCGTCTTCTCCCAGTACCAGTCTTGTATATGGATTTTGTGTCTCAGCTAATCGACTAGTAACATCGTTATATATTGCTCGAGCATACTCACCCGCTCCTATTCGATCTAGGGTTAAGGCAATATACAATTTTAGCTGATCGGATATTTCATTGTTTTCATATAATTGGATAACTTGGTTCAACACTGGCTCTTCTAAATTCGCCAATCCATAATAAGCAATTATGACCTCCTCCAATGTCGATCCTTCGCTCGCAATATAATCGTTAAAGTAATTAGTAAGAGCACTTATATCAAACTCGCTAGCAGCTAAATCAGCCAAATGAGCAGACAGAGGCAGCTCAGAGGATGAATACGGCAGAATTGAAATACCGCCATCCGGAGTCTGATAGATTGATCCATCGAAATCTTCAACCGTGTAATTGTCTTCGAAGTATAAGTTCATATATTCAGCGGCCAATTTCTTGGCATATTTCTGGTCAACACGTTCACCCCAGCTGTAATATAATCCCATTAAATCACGGTAGAAGTAGCCCCTATTACGATCCATAAACATTAGTGTTGTTTGTCGATCATCAGCACCCTCTATCTGCACATCTTCAGCCAAAGTGTAATAATTGACTGTTTCTTTTTCCCAATGGCTATCAACCACGCTGACCTTTTTCAATATAGTGTCCTCTTGATTACCGGCCGTAGCGGTTATATATACATCATGAACACCCGTGGTCATTTCTGGAAGCTGGAAACTAGCTGACTCAAACGCCTGTCCGCTCTGTGTTTCGTCATAGCCAAAATCTTCTATAGTTACGTTTAAATCTACCGACTCACCCGACTCCAGGTCATTGCCGTATCCATATGCTTTAATTATCGGTTTATCGCCGGTTAAATACTCCTTGGCTATATTGGTTTCAACAAAAAGAGGTAATGTCACAGGAATTAGTTTGGTGGAACTGCCGACATCAAGATCATCGCTAATGCCCTGGGCAGTAACTCTCCAGGAAGTGACGTTGTCCGGTAGTGTAAAGGTTGTGGTTGTTTGGCCCAGTAGACCCGTTTCTACCTCCTCAAATAAAGCTGCATCTTGGAAATTTTTCCTGGCACCTGCTTTATCGTTGTGTACATAATAGCCTGAAGCAAAAAATGTATGCTGTCCGTCAATGTGTAGATTAAATACCTTGAATAAGCCTTTTTGGTACTCAACAGTTTTGACTGTTACATTATCTCCCTGGTCATTAACCAATTTATCTCCCGGTTTGATATTCTCTGCCGGCTGCCAGTTACCGTTTAGCCAGAGTATATGGTTCGGGGTTACATATAAATCCTTATTAACAGCAATTACCGTATCCACAATATGTTCAAATCTTTCGGCTACTCGAGCGGCTACCATCTGTTTGTTAGTTGCAGAATATATTGTCCAAATATATTCTCCGACTAATATTTCCTCGATGGGCTTTGTTCCGCCGTTTCCCATCAACACTGGTGTGCCTTCGAGGAAGCAGCCGCCACGTTCAGCCATTGAGGCGGTCAAATCAGTTTTTTCATGGGAAATATAGGTACGCAATATCCCGGAAGAAACATTGCTATAAACACTCGCCAAAGGATCTACAGCTTCATCGCGCAAAGCATATATCGCTTCATCTACTAAATTTAAATTTACCTTAGCAGAAATCGGCTGACTATTAACGCCAGATGTGTTTACCGTCAAAGTCACTTCTTCTCCGGGCTGGTATTTATCCTGATCAGAAGAGATTTCAACGCTCATCTTACTGTCCTCTGTATCATAGCTAATACCCGATCCATAACTGTAATAATAGTAATCAGTCGCAACATAGTTCGATCCATTAAACCACACACCATATATGTAGGTATTTGGTATATTTTTTTCTTCAAATGTAAATGAATAACTGGATGACGAGTCTACCCAATATTCCTGGATACCCGCTTTGGCTTGGAAGTATAGATAGTTGTTCGGTGTCTCATTGTCTGGTAAAAGTTCATCACCCCTCAAGAATGCATAATTGACGCTGTCATTTAAACTATAAATCATATCCTCGTCGGTGTTTTGGAGCTGAACCATGTCAGAATAATCATAGTCATAATACCTATGTCCGCTCCAGATATAATCGTTTTGCGTAACAGTGCGCCCGTTATTATCTGTATAGCTGATGTCCATTTCATATGAGCTATCCGTTTCCAGATCAAATTTATAGTTTGCCTCACCATTTATATCTGTATCTACATCAAAGCTGGTATAAGGTTCCAGGCGGCGGTCATATCTGTATGTCTTACGAGTTACTTTGTTAATGAAATCATAGTATTGACCGGTCTCTATTTTGTCATAAATAACTTTCTTTACGACACCAGTCAGTTTCTGCTCAACTACCGGGCCGGTAAACAATTCACCGCCCCAAATATCATACTCGGATTCATTCATGGCTTCCAGGTCTAAATAGCTTAAATCTAAATCAAGTGTGGCAGTCAGTTCATCCACATCAGAATCATAATCCAGCCACATGTCCGAAGGATACGCTCGATAGCGGGCGTTTGAACTGATATCTGCCGCTTCAGCCGAATCAGAATAAACGGAAATGTAATCATCCTCCTGATAATTTTCCACTCCATCGGCGGTTACCGTGAATATCCCATTTCCGTTTTCATCAGTTGTTAAATTGCCTGAGCCAAAGTTGCTGTTGAAAGCCAGATCAACGCTGGGAACAGGTGTGCCCTCAAAAAACTGAGTATTAACAGAGATGACGTTGCTTTCATCTTCTAGAATCACCTTTTTATCGGGAGAAAGTTCAATCATGTAACTAGGCTTTATATAGTTTTCGATATAAACAACGGACTGACTGATTTCGGCATCACCAATCAATATTTTTAGAGTGTAATATCCCGGTATTAAGTTTTGAAACGATAATCTGCCCAAATACGTTCCGGTATCTGTCGGCGTAACTGAAGTCTCAGTTATGCTCATTTCATCCCCATAATAACTAGAATAATCAAATCCAATTAATTTAGCCGTAATCTCTTCCGGAATTGATCCGTCATCCCGTAGTTTGGCCAAACCCCAGAAATTAACGGTATCGCTCTTCTGATAAATCGGCCTGTCCACGTACAAATATTGCCAGTACTCATCGCTTCTATTCTCAGTATCGTAGTCATAATAAGATGACCCCTGAGCGCCCGGAATCACTGTTTTTACCCCATCCGGTCCGGTAATAGTGAAGATATAGGAATGGTCCGGTTCATCGCTGGATAGTTCCTCGGGAGTCTCAAAAAACGCAACACCATATTCATTGGATGTCGCCTTAAGGTCCAAACCTGGTATTGTAACCACTGCCCCTTCGATCGGTTTCTGTTGATTAATATCATTTAGCCAAACCAATGTATTCTTTTTACTGACACTTAAATAAGCCGCCTGTTCACTGATTTGGATCCAAGACTGGACCGTTCGGTCAGTAGTGCTGGTTTCGATTAAATAGTACCCATTATCCAAGACACTGGGTAGAATTACATATTCGCGATACTCATAGCTCTCAGGCACAGCTTTAAAATTCATTACCTGGGTCAACCCATCGGTTGAAACAGTGAATCTGTTTCTTGAGTAATATGCCCAAGCAGGATATTGTATATAATCGGACAGCGCATTAACAAACGTGTCATAATCAGGATATTGATAAACTGTGAACTCTCGTTCTTTATTATCAGGATAATTATAGACTTCCAATACCGGCTCAGATTGATTGGTAAAGTCGTTTATAGAATCACGGAAGGAAAAATAATCACTGTTATATCCTGACTGGTCTGAAGCGGTAGTTTCGAACTTAAAAGTATAATCTTCAGCCAATACATCGTCAGTCCCTTCAAATGGCAAGCCCGCTTTAATTGTGACTGTATATAATGTTTCGGTATCTAAAGCCTCGGGTACAAAAACCGCAGTCCTTTTATGTTTTTCGAAACTACCATTTACCGATGGTGTTATTTCGAAATACTGGTCAAAGTTATAATATGAGTCGGCTGAAAATATAACTTCAATCCCCGAATTAGTCGGCACACCGGTTCCCGCATCACGCGGCAAGGTACCAGTAATTTTCACAGTCTGCTTCACTTGGTAAGCCCAGCGGTATTCAGTAACATCGGTTTCTTCTTCTGCGGCCAGGGCTACCGAAGCTAGATTGTCTATCGTGGTCCGAATAGTGAATTTATATATCTGGTTTTCTGTCAATGGTTCATCAGGAATTACCTCATATAAATTTTCTTCTATTTCTTTAACTTCGAAATCTACCGCTGGAGCTATTGCTAAACTTTCTTCAACCTCACTTTTTGATATATCCTCCTGACTGGTTAAGATAAACTTAGTTCCCGGAGTTATGCCCAAAATGTCCTGTGACTCAGCCGTAAGCTTAAAATTTCCCTCAGCATTGTCAATGCTTACAGGAATATAAAGTTTTTCTTCCGGTTCTACCGTGGAATTTTTGTCGCTTGGTTTGTAATAATAAAAAAATAGCCCTATTATAGCTACTACGATAATGGTTGGTATAATTTTTAACCAGGTTGCTTTTTTCATACTTTTTCGGTAAAAGTTTTATATATCTTCTTATAGTATATAGAGTTGTAAGCCTAAAATCAAGCACTACTGGTAATGTCCACACACATATGGCGGTTTTCACCTCATACCTTTAATGTAGGTGTATATGTGTATCAATATGCCAAAAACTGCTGGACGGTATTATATAGAAATCGCGATTTTACTTCTTGGCTCCGGGACCAGGACTTGAACCTGGAGTCACTGCATTAACAGTGCAGGGTTTTACCAATTAAACTATCCCGGAACACTATGGCCAATAAATAAAACGACCAGTCCCAT
>JAHIZJ010000108.1 GCA_018814765.1 Patescibacteria group bacterium | reverse complement strand
TAACACTAAACATAGCTAAAGCTGGGTCTTTGACGAGTCTTTTGCAATAAAAACAGCTGTATCGCTCCAGCTATGAAAAATATATATTCTAATTAAATATAAACGTAAAAAAAGGCCGCCAAGCTAATAAGCTCAGCGGCATTGAAGTTATGATTGCGAATCTGCATGCTCGACGGAGATTGCCTTCTACGCCATATCGCAATCGGGCATACCCGGTATGCATCCGCCCCGTTCGAACCGCTCCTCCATTTCGCACTGTCGGCAGAACGAGGGCATATCGTACCGCATGCAGATCTCGCATGGATCAACGCCCCCGTCACCTTCCTGGGCAATCGCGGTCCCAACAACCGGATTCAGCGAAGAACACACAGGCAACACGTGCACTACCGTCACCGTTGCCATCAATACAATGAGCGTTATCGCTACACGTTTCACCAGCCTATCCTCCTCTTTTTCAGGGGGTCTTCTAAAATACCCGGAAGGTTCCAAGTATTACCATCCCCCCAGCCTACGGGAACAAGACTCATCTATCTTTCTACTCCTGTCGTCTTATCAACGACAGATGTCTGATCAGTTGAAACAAGATGATCGACCGGTGCGATGTATGCGCGAACGATATTCCCCATATCAAACCGACGGCAATGAAATCCCACGTAGAATTGGTAATATACTACACAGTTATTCTGACTCACCGAAATCGTCCAGAAAGGGGCTTCCATGCCCCTATCGTCGATATATGTCACCGGCCCAAGCGTCTTCCAGGCAATGTCTGAATCGGCGTATGTCACAAACAGCTTTTCCGAGCGTTCCACTTGCGTTGTGGTGTCGTCCACCTGAAACTCAAAGAAAAAACGATGATTCGCAGGCCATACGAATGTACTTTTGTTGATTGGTCTTCCGCCGGGTCTGACCTCGGGTTTGCTACCTTGGGGAATGAAACACCCTATAACAAAGTGCCACCCGTCTTGTTGCAACTCCCGAATTTCTTTATACACTTGGTTGTCATACTCGTTTGCCCAGCTTGAGAACCACTCCGCTTGGGTCCATTGAAGCTTGTCCTCGTCATTGTAGTAGGTAAGCATGCCTACTTCGCTGTTATCGATGTACGTATCATAGTGATACGTATCAGAGCCTTCAACATAGATCATCATACTGGTATTTTGCGCTCTTGCTCCATTTGGAAACATTGTCAACACAATCGTAACCAGTAAGACCACGACCAAAAAGCCGGACGATTTCATGACAAATCCTCCTCCTATTCGTGGCTCCTATTATTTCAAGGTACCATCTGTTTCTATGATACGGGTACTCTCTGCACCCTCTTATACCTGTAACATATTACACAAGCGATATCTTGTCAATAGTGTGTTTTTATAAAAAAAGGCCGCCAAGCTAATAAGCTCAGCGGCAGCATGATCACAATCGTCATGCGCAGTTCGGATCACCCGGGAAGCATCCCCCTTCGTCCCAGTACGTATCATAAGCGCACCGGCGGCACGCACTGGGAATAGCGTAATGCTCGCATACCCAGCAGTCGTCAACACCACCCCCACCCGGATCGCCCCATACTTGGGCGACAGCAGTTGCAACGGGATGGATTGCACCCAGTGTGATTGACGCAGGCAAGACATGCACTGCCATCAACAAGATTCCGACAATTGCGGCTATCACAACGAAACGCTTCATTCCAGGCCTCCTTCGTATTTGGGGGTACAGCAAGCCCAGTTGTTCCAGTCCTACCAACTCCCCATCCACAACTACTACTCACTTCCTACCACAACAGCTTCAGCAGTTTCCTGCTTTAGCCAATTGCACTCGTCCTCCGATGTTCCTAGGAACACCCGAACAACGTCACACCATTCCCACCGTCCAAAGCCATCTATACGAGGTCTGAATCCCACATAGAACGGATAGCGGACACCAAGACCAGCACCGAACGGGCCATTCTTCTTGTCATTTACCATGACATACTCGAAGGTAGCACCAAGCCCTCTATCCAAGCGTATCACATCACCGAGCATCATCAGATCATCACCGTTCGTCACGATCAGGAAATCGGCACTTATTGTCGCACCTTTGTTTCCTGTACTATCAACGATCTCATAACACACGGTCTGTCCGTTGGGCCAATCTAGACGTGAATCTTTGTTTCCGTGTGGCTCGAAGTATCCAATCGACCAGACGGTTCCTTCGGTCCACTGATATTCCCTCATGGTAGCGTATACCTTGTTGTAATTACCGTTCTCATCGGGATTGGCAGCGATAGCAAAAGCTTCTTCCTCATTAGCGGGCTTTCCGGCAACATGCTCCGGTATCATATCTACAGTTCTGTTTCTGACCTTCATATCGCAGTTAAATAGGTCAGAACCTTCTACTAAAACATGGCTCCCCGCTAGTGTAGTCTTAGGCAGAAAAACCAGCGTAGCCCAGAGGGCCACGACCAAAAAGCCGGACGATTTCATGACAAATCCTCCTCCTATTCGTGGCTCCTATTATTTCAAGGTACCATCTGTTTCTATGATACGGGTACTCTCTGCACCCTCTTATACCTGTAACATACTACACAAGCGATATCTTGTCAATAGTGTCTGTTAATGTCCACAGACATATGGCGGTTTCTGCCTCAAGCCATTAAGGTAGGGGCATATGTGTATCAATATACCAAAAACAATTAAAGAAGAGCGATTAAGGTGGGTATTGCCTATCTACAATAAAGAGGTTAAATTAATCGACGTATCCAAGGTATGTCCTCACAGCCAAAGAAGTCTGGAAAGATGGCTGTCTGAGTATAGAAAGCATGGGGAGAACGAATTGATCCCAAAATCAACCAGACCGAAGACAAATCCCAATGAAACTCCTATCAGAACGAAAGAAAGAGTGATTGAACTGAGAAAGAAGACTAAAAAGTGCGCCTTGAAGTTAACATGGTGATTGGAGAAAGAAAATATCGTTCTTCATTAAAATACTATTCATAATATCATTAAAACCGAGGGGTTAACAAGAAAATATCGAGTTAGAAAGTTAAAGTATAAATATATTAAAGTGCCTCTCGTTAAAGGAGAGCTGGTTGAGATAGATGTCAAATATGTGCCTGATTCGATTGATAATAGGCGGTATTACCAGTTTACGGCCATAGACTGCGCTTCCAGGTGGATATATCTGAAAATATACGATAGTTATTCAAATTATGATTCAATTGATTTCCTTCAAGAACTGTTAAAAAATCGCTCCATTTGGAATCAGAGCTGTTAAGACATATAACGGGGGTAACTTTACCAACCGATATACCGGCTATCTAAAAAAGCTCTGATCCTTTAAACCCCAGACTGCATGACTTTGATTTACTGTGCCAAAAACACAATATTATTCATTACCTGATTGATCCGGGAAAGTGGAAAGAAGCCACCTAAGTGATCAAGAAAGTTTCTATGACAGAAACAAGTTCAAAACATTAAAAGACCCGTGTCAAATCATTTAACTATGACACCGAAATTCCTCTTTTGGTATCATAGAAAATGACGCTAAAGAAGGCATTAATTTGTTAGTTAGATTAATATTTTCGTGACCTTTTTTATTTTGATAAATTTTAAAAAGATTATC
>JAHIZJ010000002.1 GCA_018814765.1 Patescibacteria group bacterium | reverse complement strand
AAAGGGCCACATGAAAAGTATAAATTTATGAAACTTTCAAAAATATCTCCAATTAAATTCTTTCATCGATCGGTGAAAAAACCTGGTCAAGCGCCGGGGACTATAATACAGGGCGCAGATGATGAAACAGAACCGACAGAAGTTGAAATTATTTCATACGATTTGGATGCGTATTCAAAAAATATTCTTATTAATGAAGAATCCATAGAACCATATATTAATAAAAATGTTTCTACTTGGATTAATATAGTGGGCCTGAGGGATATTGAAAGAATAAAAAAGATCAGCGAAATGTTTAAGCTCAGTCACTTGTTGATAGAGGATGTTTTACATACAAGTCAACGTCCGAAATACGAACTTTATGGAGATGTTCTGTTTATTGTTGTAAAAATGTTTAACTTGACTCCTGACAAAGAGATTAATGTCGAGCAAGTGAGTGTGGTTATTAAGAAAAATTTGATTATAACTTTCCAAGAAAAAAAAGGTGATGTTTTTGATCCTGTGAGGAATAGAATAAAAGAAGGGGGACAAAGGATGCGTTCCATGGGTTGTGATTATTTAGCCAATGCGTTGCTAGATACAATCGTGGACTACTATTTTGTAATACTGGAGGAAGTTGGCGAGAGGATTGAAAGACTAGAAGATGAATTACTCAAAGGTCCTACGCCCGATACATTACATAAAATCAATACAATCAAGAAGGAATCCATGTTGTTAAGACGATCTTTATGGCCGCTCCGTGATGTGATTAATCGGTTTGAACGGGAGGAAAGTGATTTAGTGCAGAACGAAACACGGCCTTACATACGTGACATATATGATCACGTGGTCCAATCTATCGAAGCGATCGAGTCATACAGAGATGTTTTGTCGGGTATGGTAGATCTTTATCTATCAAGCGTTAGTAATAAGATGAACGCTATAATGAAGGTATTGACCATAATAGCTACTATTTTTATTCCGCTAACATTTGTGGCAGGTATATATGGTATGAATTTCAAGTATATGCCTGAGCTTGATTGGCATTATGGTTATTATGGTGTATGGGGTGTTATAATTGCGATTGTACTAGTTATGATTTATTACTTTCGTAGGAAGAAGTGGTTTTAGTGTTGATTTAACATTATTATTGCAAGTAAAACTGTGTTAGCAGTTTATAGAGACGATTAGATCAGAAAAGTGTTAAATGTTCTAATATGGATATTCAATATACCATTAACTGTCAGTTTATGTTAACATTACTTCAAGTGGAAGTTTATAAAAAAGAGCGGTAGTCAGGACACGTACTATCTATTATGTCAGTAGCAATGAATAAAATCAATATAATTAAACCAACACAGAAAAGGAAATTCCTATTTGTTTCTTACGATGCATTAATTAGTGATGTAGCCTGGCAAGTTGCTAAAGAAGGTAATGAAGTTAAATATTATATTAAGAACATAGACCAAAGAGACAGTGCCGATGGCTTGGTTAACAAGGTTGATAATTGGGAATCCGAAATTGATTGGGCTGATATTATTATCTTTGATGATGTTTTGGGAATGGGGAAATTGGCCGAAAAATTAAGAGCCAAAAACAAGCTGGTTGTGGGCGGTACAGCTTATACTGATCGCTTGGAAGATGATAGGGCTTTTGGACAGGAGGAATTGAAGCAAAACGGTATTCCAATTATTCCATACAAAAATTTTACTGATTTTGATGAAGCAATTCTCCATATTAAAACCAATCCGGGAAAGTATGTTATTAAACCAAGCGGTGAAGCACAGAATGTAAAAAGGTTTCTTTTCGTTGGTCAGGAAGATGATGGTATAGACTGTATTCAAGTGCTTGAAGCTTATAAGAAAATATGGTCAAAGAAAATTAAGGTCTTCCAGATTCAGAAAAAAGTAACTGGTGTTGAAGTGGCAGTTGGAGCTTTTTTCAATGGTAGTGAATATGTATATCCGATAAATATAAACTTTGAACATAAAAAGTTGTTTCCTGGAAACATTGGACCTTCAACCGGTGAAATGGGATCGAGCATGTTCTGGAGTATGCCCAATAGGATATTCAATACGACTTTAAAGAAGCTGGAAGGAGTTTTAAAGAAACAGCACTATGTTGGTTATATCGACTTGAACTGCATTGTTAACAGTAACGGAATATATCCTCTTGAATTTACTGCCCGCTTTGGCTATCCAACGATACATATTCAGCAGGAGGGGATAATGATGCCAATGAGTGAATTTCTTTACGGTCTGGCATCCGGTACTCTTAAAAAATTCAAAGCCAAGTCTGGTTTTCAAATTGGTGTGCGTTTGGTGGTGCCACCATTTCCATATGGCGATGAGATTAAAAGCTCGGCGATTGAATCGCGTGATACCGTTGTTTTATTTAAAAAAACGCATTTTGACGGAGTTCACATTGAAGATGTCAAATTTGTCAACAATGATTGGATGGTAGCCGGTTTAAAAGGAGTTGCTTACGTGATAGTTGGCAGTGGTTCGACAATGAAACAAGCTCAGCAACAGGTTTACAGTCGGATCAGTAATATACTGATTCCTAATATGTTTTATCGAGATGATATTGGTGAACGCTGGTTTGAGGATAGCGACAAGCTTCATAATTGGGGATATTTACGCGAGCTCTAGCTAAAAAATAACTAATTAAAAAAGTATGGAAGACACATTACAACAACCTCAAATTGAAGAACAAGCCAAAGGACTGCGGAAGTTTAACTTGGTTATGTTCTTCTTACACGCTATTCAAGGTGTGCTTATGCTAATACTCTCAAGCGATTTCGCATTACCGGTAACTACGGCATTTCTTAAGTTCAATTCAGCTACAAAACAATTGGCACCAGTTCTGGATAACATTGCTGAATGGAGAATCGGACCGCTGGTGGCAGGATTTTTGTTTCTATCGGCCATAGCACATTTGTTAGTGTCAGTTGGAGGTGGCTATCGTTGGTATGTTAAGAATTTAGCCAAAGGCGTTAATTATGCGCGTTGGATTGAGTATGCTTTTAGTTCATCATTGATGATCGTGGTTATTGCAATGCTGGTCGGTATGTATGATTTAGTGAGTATACTAATGATCTTCTTCTTGAACATGATGATGATATTATTTGGCTGGATGATGGAATTACATAATCAAACTACTCAGAAAACAGATTGGACATCATATTGGTTTGGCATTATTGCCGGGGCAATTCCATGGGTAGCGGTTGGAATTTATCTCTTCGGTTCGGGTAGTGGTGATCAAGGACCGCCGGCTTTTGTCTATTGGATTTATTTCTCCATCTTCCTCTTCTTTAATAGCTTTGCGATCAATATGATTTTGCAGTATAAGAAGGTGGGCCAGTGGAGTGATTATCTGTATGGAGAGAAGACATATATAATTCTGTCACTGGTTGCCAAGTCGTTGTTAGCATGGCAGGTCTGGGCGGGGACTCTGCGACCCGTATAGCTTTAAATAAGGATTGGCAGACCTGCCCTAGCGAAGGCCGGGGATGCCTTACCAAGGACCACCTCGATAATCTGGGTGTTTTTTGGTATAATTATATTAATACACCTGAAAGTATTATCCAAATGAATACAAAGAAATATAAATCGATATTATCAGTACTAGTTAGTGTAATTCTGATATTTGCGCCTTTAAATATCATAAAAGCTGTCGGTTTTGATGTATCAGCCTTAGCTCCGTACCCTTATTTTAGTGTGGCCAATGAAGAAGCAAATCCTTTTGGTATTGCCTTTAACACAGACGGGACTAAGATGTTTGTTATTGGTCAACTCGGACATGATGTAAATGAATATACATTATCTACGGCATATGGTATTGGTACCGCGTCTTTTGTCGATGCTTTTGGTATAGGTGGTCAGGACGCAATTCCGAATGGACTTGCCTTTAACACAGACGGGACCAAGATGTTTGTAGTTGGTGATGATGGAAATGATATTAATGAATATACTCTGTCTACGGGCTTTGATGTTTCCACCGCTTCTTTCGTCGATGCTTTTAGTGTGGACAGTGAAGAAACACAGCCCACCGGCATTGACTTTAACACAGACGGGACCAAAATGTTTGTGGTTGGTGATGCTGGAAACGATGTTGGTGAATACACCCTGTCTACGGGCTTTGATGTTTCCACCGCTTCTTATGTTGATGCTTTTGGTGTAGGTAGTCAGGATACATCTCCCAAAGATCTCGCCTTTAACACAGACGGGACCAAAATGTTTGTGGTTGGTGATGCTGGAAACGATGTTGGTGAATACACCCTGTCTACGGGCTTTGATGTTTCCACCGCTTCTTATGTTGATGCTTTTGATGTGGCTAATCAGGATACTGCTCCTAGGAGTATCGCCTTTAACCCGGACGGCACTAGAATGTTTATGGTTGGTGATTCTGGAAATGATATTATTGATTACACCCTGTCTACGGGCTTTGATGTTTCTACCGCTTTTTTGAGTGATAGCTTTACTGTACTTAGTGAAGAAACACAGCCCACCGGCATTGACTTTAACACAGACGGGACAAAGATGTTTGTTATTGGTATAAACGGAGACGATGTAAATGAATACACATTATCTACGGCATATAATATTGTCACCGCATCTTTTGTTGATAGTTTTAGTGTAGCTGATCAGGATACAAGTCCTGAAGATCTCGCCTTTAACACAGACGGAACCAAGATGTTTGTAGTTGGTGATGCTGGAAATGATATTAATGAATACACCCTGTCTACGGGCTTTGATGTTTCCACCGCTTCTTTCGTCGATGCTTTTAGTGTAGATAACGAGGACTCAGGTCCTAGAGATGTCGCCTTTAACACAGACGGAACCAAGATGTTTGTGGTTGGTTATATGGGATGTGATATTAATGAATACACCCTGTCTGCGGGCTTTGATGTCTCCACCGCTTCTTATGTTGATGTTTTTAGTGTACTTAGTCAGGAAGGAAGTCCTTCAGGAGTTGCCTTTAACACAGACGGGACCAAGATGTTTGTTACTGGTCAAAACGGAGTCGACGTAAATGAATACACCCTGTCTACGGGCTTTGATGTTTCCACCGCTTCTTATGTAGACAACTTTAGTGTGGCTAATCAGGACACTTCTCCTGAGAGTGTCACTTTTAACACAGACGGGACCAAGATGTTTATTATTGGTGATACTACGAATAGAGTTTACCAATATTCTATTGCTAATACCGCCCCTACTGTAGGTCATACGTCAGACAATGTTTTAGGAACAGTGACTCAAGATACAGATGGCACGGGAAAGGTTCACATTCCTTTTAGGGTAAAAGATGCTGAGAATAACAGTGTTACCACTTTAGATTGGCAATATTCAGATGATGGTGGAGATGGTTGGAATGGTTTAGTTGCCGGAGACATGACCGGTGAAGATGGAAGTAAAAGTTCGGCTACCGATTGGACAGGGACAGAGCATGTGATTGTTTGGAGTTCTCAAAATCAGATAGACGATACAAACCAAAATGATATACAGTTTCGTTTTAAAGTAAATGACGGAACTGTTAATTCTACTGATTATGGTACTTCAGTTAGTTTTTCCGTAGATAATCTTAATCCATCAGTATCAACACTTTCTCCAACAGACGATGCAACTGCAGTTGCTATAACATCAAACTTAGAAGTTTCTTTTGACGAAAATGTTTATGCAGGAACAGGCTATATTACTCTCTACAAATCTGATGATACCCAAATAGAACAATTTGACGTTACTTCGGATATTTCCGGTTCAGGTACTGATACTATTACTATTAACCCAATTTCAAATTTAGCCAGTGAAACCGGCTATTACGTCCAAATAGATGTGACTGCTTTTGATGACTCAGCTGGTAATAGTTTTGCAGGTATTACAGATGAAACAACCTGGAGTTTTACTACAGGAGATCATATATCCCCGACAGTAACCAGTTTTTCTCCGATTGATGGAATTATCGACGTTACAATCAACAGTGACTTAGTTATTATTTTTTCCGAAGTGGTTGATGCGGAGTCCGGTAATATTGTAATTTATAAATCTATTGATGATTCCATTTTTGAGACAATTGCCGTTACTTCAAGCCAAGTATCAGGAACCGGTACTAATACTATTACTATTGATCCATCTGATAGTTTGGCTACAGAAACAGCGTACTACGTGAAAATTGCCACATCTGCTTTTGATGATACGGCAGGAAATTCATTTGCAGGAATTACAGATGCCACCACTTGGAATTTTGTTACTATTGAAGGAGAAGAAGACAATGCGTCCGTGGAAATTGATAATGGTAATATTTATACGACTGACCACAATGTAACCGTTACTATTTTGGGAACTGATACCTTGAGCGAAGTTACTGAAATGATTATTTCGGAAAACCCCAATTTTACGGGATCGGAATGGGAAGATTTTAGTACGACTAAATCAATTATTTTATCCGATGAGGATGGGATCAAGGCAATATACGTAAGGTATCGAGACAGTAACGGAAATGTTAGCGAAATATTTGTTGATTATATTATTGTTGATACGGTAATGACAATGGACATTGAAACAGTAGCTACACAAGACTATGTTGGAACTCAGGAAGACTGGGAAACAACGGACACTACGCCAGCTATTTCCGGAAATGCTGAAACAAATTCCACGATTGAAATTACTATTCAATCAGATCTGATCACAGCCTCGTTCGATGTAGGTGAAAGCGGTGAATGGGAATGGACACCTGAAACAGCCTTAGCGTATGGGGATCATACAGTGACAATTGTCGGAACTGATCTTGCCGGTAACACCAACACTGTTACTTTTGCTCTTACTGTTGCTGAACCGGCAGAAGATGAGCCGGAAGATGAGGATGATGAAACGGATGAAGTTATAGTTCCAGTCGAAGAAACGGAGGATATTGTAGATGATAAGGAAACAGAAGAGTTAGCCCCTACTGGAAGTAATGTTCTTCCTTGGGGTATTACTGGGGTATGTCTTATTATCTTTGGAGTTCTTGGGATGATTATAAGTTGGAGAAAGAGTAAGGCATAATGTTGGTTCTAATAACCTCCCCGCCCGCTTCGCGTTGCGAAGCAAGGCGGACGGGCATACCTGACCCCCAGATCACTCCTCGAAGTTTGAGGTGTTTTTTGGTATAATTCCTTTATAGAGATTAATAACAAAAATGAAAAACCACACCGAAAAATCCAATAAACTATTATTAAGTATAATTATTAGTATCGCATTGATTATATTACTGGGAATAGGGACTGGTATTTGGTACAATAATCTACCGGAAAATAATCCACAGAGAGACCAATCTTCATGTGAAAAATCCGGTGGGGAATGGGTGGCAGGCCAATCGCTTTGTCTGATATCCAACCGAGTGGCCGGAGAAGAATGCACTGATGGCGGACAATGCCAATCAGGCGTTTGTTTCCCTACTAAGTTAACTGATGAACAGCAGGCAGCGCTTGTAGACGGAGAGGTTAGTGGTATAAGTGGTACCTGCTATCCGGAAGAGCTTATTAAGGGTTGTGTTCAGCAGGTTCTTAAAGGAAAGGTGACTAAAGAGTCACTGTGTATAGATGAGTAATTAAAAGCGCTATATCAAATAGGTTTGGCAAGTTGATTTCCTGAAAGAATATCACCAGTTCTAATAATCTTAATGCCTCCCCGCCCATTTCGCGTTGCGAAGCAAGGCGGGCCTGCCCCGTCGCATGACGGGATGACGGGGATGCCCTACCAGAAATTAAATTATATGAAAAAAAAGCATATTATAGTTGAGATTCTTCCCAGACTATTTTGGGTTATACAGGGTATGTGTTTGGCCTTGGGGCAACGGATATTTGGTAAACCACTTGTATTATCTGGTAATATCATTATTGTGATTCTGGGTTTATTAATTACTGTTTTGGGTGTTATCCTTTTTGCCATCCTTTTAGTATGGTTTTTTAAATACCGGGCAAAAGCAGGGTTCTCCAAGGAGCTTGTTCAGACCGGACCCTATAAATATATACGCCACCCGATGTATGTGTTTATTTACCTTATTTTAATTGGAGTAGGTATGCTGTGGTTTTCTTCAAACTGGTTCATAATCTTAATAGTATTCATACCGGTGTGGTATTTCATGAGCAGAGTAGAGGAGAAGCAAATGAATGAGATGACTGGTGGCAAGTACCAAGAGTATATGAAGCGAACCGGTATGTTTTTCCCAAAAATAAAATAATGCACCTCTAATAAAAGCAGTTCTAATAATTTCCCCGATCGCCTTGGGTGGATTGCCCTGCCAGAAATAGCTGTAAAAATACTAATTATTAAATAAAATACCTAATGTCTTTTTCTAGAGAAAGTGGACCATCAGCAGAAGAAATGGGGATTAATCCGGACGAAATGCAAGTCGAGCCTTCATCTGATATGAGTGAAAATAATACTGCACCAGACCATGTTAATAATCAAGATCAAGAAATAATTGCAGATTTAGTATATGCCAATCCTGAGGGATATAGTAATGAACAGGTAGCAGAAGTTGCTATTAAAGATTCCGAATATGCACCGTGTTTAGTAGGAGAATTAGCTAAACGAAGAGATCATGAGCAAGTGTTAGGAGTCTTGAACCACTATAAAGATGGACCTATATTTGAACATTGCGTGGGTAAGGTTGAGGCGCAATTATCAGGTGGTGAGGATCAGGACAGTTTTTTATTACAACTTTCGGAATCGATGCGACAAGCAGAGGGAGATGCGAAACCAGAAGGGATTTCAGATTATACTTCTGAAATGGCCAAAAGACCAGAAAGAGCAGCCAGAAGCTTAGATAATTATTTGAGATTGTTAGGAATAGATGATGATAGAGTTAGAGACACATTAGACAAAAAATCATTACTGTTAGTTGGCGGAGGAACTGCGCCGTTAAAACAGGGATTAACAGATCGCCGGATTGATTGCCAGCTAACCAACATTGATCCGATGCTTACAGGTAATCATGAAGGCAATTCAGATCGGCCGATAGCTGAAGATTTTTATAAAGTAGATGCGGATAGGCTTGATCAGTTTGATGAAGTTTGGGCAGTAAATAATTCATTACCTACTTATGCCTTCAATCCAGATCAAGTCAGAGCCTTTTACCAGAAATCATTAGGACTGGTCTCAGAAAATGGTAACTTAAAAATAATGCCTGTTGCTGGATTTAAAGACTCTTTAACACCGGCAATGAGATTAAACAGAGTACCAACAAATAATGAATCCTTACGGTGCCTTGAATCAATAAAAGGTAGACCAGATTTATTTGAGATTGAGGAAATGGAAAGCCCACCTGACAAGGTTGCCTTTGGAAGAAAGAGTACTATGAAAGGAGTAAATATTAAAGTTATAGGTAGCCAAGAACAGGTGAGAGCCTTTTTAAGAGAGTTGTAAGAAACAACCAGCCAAAACAATAATATAAAGGTTTACACGACATTGATATGTCAATAATAAAAACTAAGTCATTTAAACTTGCATCCTATTATAAAGGAGATCCAGCATCTCCTAAGTTTGCACTAGTGTTACCGGGAAGATTGGACACAAAGGATTACCCTCACATGCTTAGTCATGTAGATTATCTTGCAAGTAGGGGGATCTTTGCGCTCACATTTGATCCACCAGGTACCTGGGAAAGTCCCGGAGATATTGATCTGTACACAATGACGAATTATTACAAGGCGATTGATGAGCTTATCGAATACTATGGAAATAAGCCAACTGTATTAATCGGGCACAGCCGTGGAGGGAGTCTGGCCATGCTGGCAGGTATGCATAATCTGGCCGTTTCGCACATTATAACCGCTATGTCCAATATCTCAGCGAGTAAAAAGGGTGAGGGAGACATCCAGAATGGAGTAGAGATATCGTATCGCGATACACCCCCAAATGATTCAAAAAATAAAAAAAGATTTGATTTATCACTAAGCTATTTTCAAGATGCCATGAAGTACGACATACTTGAAGATTTGAAAAAGTGTACGAAGCCAAAATTATTATTTCTCGGTACTCAGGATACGATAGTTAAGCCCGACATAGTAAAAAAAGCATATCAAGTAGCCGCAGAACCAAAAGAGTTACATGAATTGGAATCCGAACATGATTACAGGCGTCATAAAGAAATTATTGATGAGGTGAATGAAACGATAGGGAAGTTTCTCGACGATTATAAATTTTAATAATGATTATTGTTATTCCATGATAGAACATCATATAGATTCCTAGATATTAATAATTAAAAAAATAACATGAGAGAACGAAGAGAAAGCTCATCCGTAACTACTGCGGAGGGGGGCAGTGAAAAGCCAAAAGCAGAAAGACTATCAGATCTTGAATCTTGGAAGGATGACAGGCTTAGAGAAATTCCAAAAAGAGATGGATTAAGAGATACGGTTAGTCAAGCATTTGACACAGGTGATTTATCCGCCCTTTCAGTCGCTGATAAATACATTGTACAAGCTTATTTGTCAAAAAGGATGAGATTGAGAATGAAGTACCATTTCAACGTGAAAAAAATTGGACAGGTGACTCTTTCGATAGTCTGAATTTGATCTAGTTTGTATTTCTTTACAGGCAGAACAGCAACTAACGTTGTATGTATTTGCCATGTTTAAATGTGTTGCATCGTAGGTGTAGTATTATTGCATTACTTACAGTGTACGTACTGCCAATGAATTAACTATTCATAGAGGCGGTTTTTCTTTTTATGTTCATTAGACATCCAATCTCTCTCTAGTCCTGAGGTGTTTATAAGTTGAACATGTTCAATCAACAAGGAATAGACTATAATATATGCATAAACAGTAATTTAATACTATGAACAAAAAAACAACGATTATCGTGATTATCATCTTAATAATTGTTGGAGTAGGTATTGCTATTTTTCATACCGGACGCGATACAGATAACAACACGAACAGTACGGTGGCAATGAATAATAATAACACGACACCAGCGTCAAACACTAATGAGGGGACGACAAACACTGCTTCAGATGTGCAACAGTATGACGGCAAGATATTTAATATTAGCTCTACAGATGGTAAAGTTGAAGGTCTGGCCGGTATTAAAATTGCTGAGACTGATGGAACTGAATATGTCAGAGTAGGTTTCTTCTTCAAGATCAATGACTTGTTTACTCAGACGCCGACTAATCTCAGAGCCAGTAATCAATACAGCCTGCTTGGGGGTCATGTCAAAACAGGTGAAACACGAGTCGATGATGGTACAGGTACAATCGGAGCAATATATTGCGATAAGGATGTCATGCCGGATGTTCTAGAAATAGCCTCAGGTAATTTTAATGATCAGACAATGCGTTACATCGAATGTACTTACGGTACAACTGATGCCTGGGCCGATACGGATACGTTCTACCATGTATACAGCACTGCCTTTGGTGCCAGTGTCTTCACGCTCGAAGATATATACGAGCTCAACAAACTGGAAATCTATGATGGTTCCCAGTGCTGGGTAGAGGAGGCTATCGAGGGCTTAGAATCAGAAGGCCTGGACGATGATGCGGCAGTTGCCAATGGGCCGATTCTCGCAACATATATTCTGGAGTATGAGGAAGAATAAAAAAGTAAAGACAATGTAAGTAAAAAAATGAACACTAAAAAATTCACAATCCTACACTCCAACGACATGCACGGTGATTTTTTGGCTGAAGTATAGGGGCAAAAAGGAGAGTTAATCGGTGGATTGGCACTGCTATCCGGTTACATCAACAAAGTTCGGCAAGAAGAAGAAAATGTTCTGTATGTAATATCAGGTGACATGGTTCAGGGATCATTGATTGATTCCGAATATAAAGGTATCTCGACAATGGAAATCATGAACTATCTGGCACCGGATGTGGTGACATTGGGAAATCATGAAGTTGATTATGGTTTACCGCATTTGCTCTTTTTGGAAAAGATGGCTAATTTCCCGATAGTTAATGCTAACCTGTATATCAAGAAGTATCACCGCCGATTGATGCGACCATATATCATAATAAAGAAAGCTGGGCTTGACATCTTATTCACCGGTATAATAACAGACAAAATAATGGACTCTATCAATCAGGATAAGCTGATTGGCAGTTTTGTTACATTTTGAAGACAAGAAGAATTATTACGTAGATACAGACTTAGGGTGATAATAGATCACGTCCGGCCATTGGCAGGTTAGTCCCGTTTACTCTTGTTATGATCGTGTAAAACTTTTCTAATGAAATAAAAGTGCAAGGATAGCTGTACTATATAAGTAAGATACATAGCAATGGATGAAAAATTCTATAAAAAGTTAAAAACCTACAAAACTGTTTCCATTATAAGCTCATCTATAGCTGTGGCTCTGTTTATGTATATACTTATTGCTCCTGCTAAAGAGGTGGCTACTGCACCAAATGGTGATTTTACGCGGTTTCAAGGTAGTGAAGGGCCAAGGGGCGGTATGTTTGGGTTTGGAAATATTTCAGAATTAGTGGACTCAAACGGGCAGGTGGATGTGGATGCCATTGCAGATATGAAAACTAACATGCCTGGTGGTATGAATGAGTTTTTCTTGGAAAGATTTTCACAAAGACTCGATAGTTCTGTGCAAAATGGAGAAATAACGCAATCCCAAGCTGATGATATTTATAAAGAATTAGCAAAACAATGAAAGTAATCGAGCTGGAGGGGATCAGGAAAGTATACGAAGCAAGAAAGGGAAACCAGACAAATGCCCTGCAAGGCGTTGATTTAACGATTGAAGAGGGTGACTTTGTGGCGGTTATGGGTCCATCAGGTTCAGGAAAGTCAACGTTATTACATATTATTGGACTGTTAGACAAAAAATATAGCGGAGAATACAGGCTTAACGACAAGTCAGTAATAAATTTATCAGAAAACAAAAGAGCTGATCTTAGGAATGAAGAGATTGGTTTTGTGTTTCAAAGGTTCAATCTATTAAAAAGGACGACGGTAATAAATAACATACTACTGCCCACGGTATATCGAAAAACCAAAGACGATCTGAAAAGAGCACTGAGATTAATAGAAAAAGTGGGTTTAAACGATAAGGCCGAGCATAGAAGTAATGAGTTATCTGGCGGTGAAGTACAGCGTGTAGCAATAGCTAGGGCCTTGATAAAGGATCCTACTATCTTATTAGCCGATGAGCCGACCGGTAACATAGATTCAAAAACTGCTTGTATTATTATGGACTTAATAAAAAAAATAAATGAAGAAGGGACGACTGTAATATTGATTACGCATGAAGAAAATGTTGCCAAATATGCTAAAAGAATCATCAGAATACTGGACGGAAAAATCATTAAGGATGAAACACCATGAAGATTGGATCTATTATAGGTCAGTCAACAACAGCGCTATTGGCTAATAAAGGCAGAAGTTTTTTGACGGTATTGGGAATAATAATCGGAATAGCTTCGGTTATATCATTATATTCATTGGGACAGGGAGTAAAGGAAAATGTAGTGGGCAACTTTTCATTTTTAGGAGCCAAAACAATTACTGTAAGTTCCCAGCCGATAGCTGAGGAAGAAGATACTGACAACGAAAGAGAAGGGGGCGACGGTGCTTTTGGAATTGGAGGCGGTCCGGGTGGAGGAATGGGAGCATTCAGAATGAGACCGAGCGACCCGACATTAAAAGTATCAGATTACAAGGATATTATTGATATAGAGGGTGAGCTTATGGAATATGTGACACCTGAAGTAAACGGCAATGTTACGATTACGTTTAATGAAGAAGATTTACAGTTTAATAGTAGCGGCGTATCAAGCGATTACTTTTTAATGAATGACAAGGAAATAGAATATGGCAATAATTTCACTGAAGACAACATAGCGAATTCGGAAAATGTTGTTATTTTTGATGCTGATGTAGCAAAAGAGTTTTCGGATGATTCGAGTAATTTAATTGATAGAATTATAAGCATTGGAGAAATAGAGTATAAAATTGTAGGAGTGGTTAAAGGAGAGGAAGCGGAAAATGACGATAGACCGATGATGCGTTTTGGCGGCAGAAATAGAAACATATATCTGCCCTATGTAACAGCTATGAATAATTTTGAACAGGAATACATTAATTCCATAACAGTGAATGCCATAAACGAAGAGTCGGTAAACAGTCTGGCCGCTAAAATAGAAGAAACCGTTTTGGAAAATCACGAATTTGACAATCTAGACGATGCCGATTTTATGATAACCACTGCCCAGGACATACTTGATGCCAGGAATAGCGCTATATCAGTATTTACAAATATGCTAACCGGAGTTGCGGCGATATCACTTCTGGTGGGAGGGATTGGAATAATGAACATCATGCTGGTTTCGGTTACAGAACGAACGCAAGAAATCGGACTGAGAAAAGCCGTTGGAGCAAAGACCAGACACATAATGATACAATTTCTTATAGAATCAATATTATTGACGGGGGCCGGTGGGATTATGGGTATAATAATCGGCAAGTTGCTAACAGATGTAGTCACAAATTATGTTACGGCCAATGCTGCATTATCATTGGACGCGGTACTAATAGCTGTAATTGTGGCAGTCGTAACCGGAATTATATTCGGGCTATATCCCGCGTATAAGGCATCAAAACTGGACCCGGTAGAGGCGCTCAGGTACGAATAGGTATTATATAGGATGGGAAGCTGAGTTCTGAGACTAAAACCTGACTATTAAAAACCGCCCCCCCACCTTTAATAAGGTGGGGGGGGGCGGTTTTTGTATCAGTATCTGTCTGTTCCTTATTTCTTCAGTTCGATGCAGTCAAGAGAATTGATGTGCATGGTAGCGGTTGTCCCGGCACTGGTGTTCCAGAGCAGGTCGATGGTATGTTCGCCGGCATCAACTTCAAAGATGGCATTGGTTGACATGTTGACCAAACCATTGCCGTTGCCTATTGTAGCGCGCCGGACGGTTTTGACGGAAATTTCATCATCCAAGCTCAGGCCAATCGTAAGATCATTGTCGGCCGTATCAATTGTGCCATAACCCGAAAACATGCAAAAGAGATTACTGTCACCCGTTGTCATAGTTATCGTTTCAGCTGTGTTATAATTGGATCCTGACAGAGTCGTTGTTTGGTCAGTTGTTTCGCTGGACTCTTCTGCTTGTGTGACTGATCCAGCGGCAATATCTGCTGTAACAATCGTTCCATCTGTGATTTTAGCGCTGGTTACCGCATTGCTGGCCAGATTATCAGAACTGATAATACCTGAGCCGGTTAAGCCGGTGGTCGTTATATTGCCTACTGACAATGTGCCCGCTATCTCCATGTTGTCATTGACAATGAAGGGCATTGTGTCAGATGTGCCAGCAGTAGCGCCGCGATAGATGCGTCCGTCAATCCTTACATTATCTCCAAAAGTAACCGGATTATCCACGCTATCATTTGTGGTATTGTTAACGATTGTTCCATTGAAAAAAGTAACACCACCGACTCCTTGAGCACCCACTTTTATCGAGTCAAAAATCATCGTGCCATCGACATCAAATTGATCGCCCGAAACACCGCCTAATGTAGAAGTTATGTTAAAGGAAGCCGCCTGAACTATTCCTACTGTTAGCACTGTCGAAACAGAGATCACTAAAGCAATCCTAAAACTTCGTTTCATATTATCACCTCCTTTCTTATATTGTTATCATGTTTATTACTCACTCAAGACCCATTCGAGTAATTCGATCTGTTTTTCGAAGGATTCGACTTTCTCATCAAATTCCAGACGTATCTTTTCACCTTCGTCGGAATCCTCATCGACACTTTCGTCTTCCAGTGCTTCCTGGAATTCGTTTTCCAAATCGTCTTTTTCCGAGTCTAGCTCGTCAATTTTGTCTTTTATTTCTTGTTCATTTTTCATGGTGAATATTTATATATAAATTATTCTGGTGTTACAGCGAATTCTTTTGACTGGGATAACAGATTATTTTCATACCACTCGACTTTGAAATCGCCCAGCGGCCAGGCTATGGCAGTCGGTCCTGACAGGTCGCTAATATTTGATGCAGAACTTAAGGTGATAATATCGACCCCCTCATAAGCTTGATAGCTGGTAATGTTTTCTGTTTTATAAAGATGTCCCTCGTTATACCACTTGACTGTAAAGGTTATTCCAGAGGGCGTAGTGGCGGGTATTTCGGCGGCTGCCACGAAAGGCTGAACCGTAGGTGAATAAAAGTTCACGGGGATTTCGGGAGTAGGCGAACCCATTATGCCCATTGCCATATAAACATTGCTGATGTATTTGACTGCGGACTGTGTTTCATCAGGCTTTTTGTATTTTTCATAAAAAGCCAAAGCAGCCTCCGCATCTTTGTTTATTACATAATCAGACCAGATATCCAGTTCAGCCACAGGAGAATCTGAGTATGTAGTTCCGCTGTAAATATTCTTGATAGTCATTTTGATATAGCTGGTTGTCTTGGTCGGGAATTCAATGAACTGCATGCCATACTTATCAACCAACTCGCTGGTAATAGTGGATCCATCGGAAAACTCCAACTCGACGGTCTTAATGCGATTATTTTCCTGATAAAGAGCAGTGTTTTTGGCAAAGCCGGGTACTATACCCAATGTATTGATTTGTCCAGCACCCGAAAACTGCATCTTAATCCATTCATTAAGGCCATCTCCCTCAGCTCCTTCTACCCAAGAGGTAGAAAAGTCCTGATCGATAACCTGGCTGGGCGAATAGTCGTACCCGGAACTCATGAGAGTAGAGGAGGCTGTAACCACGGTTTCGGACAATGGCGGCATCAGCGGATTTACATATTCAATGACAGTAGTGCTGGTGTTTGTATTTGTGTCTGTTCCAGTGTTTGTATTAGTGTTTGTTTCTGTTAATGTGTCGGTGTTTATATTTACAGCAACATTGATATTTTCATTTTCAGAGCTGTTCATATTTTCATTTATTACAACATCCACATTGGTATTTTCACCTTGAGTGTTTATAACCGTGTTAGTGGTAGCTACCTGGTTATCAGTGATTGTGTTAGTCTCTTCCGAGGAATCAGTTTTAGTAAAAAGAAAATAAACTCCCAAAAAAGCTCCGATCACAACAAATGACGCTATCAACCAGATTAGGCCTTTGTTCGGTTTATTGGTTTCCATAATATTCGAATATTAATAATATTACAGGTTAATAATATCATCTATTTCAGTAAAAGCCCAGAATATTATATAATGTAGATAAGTAATATATAATAACTTTTATCTAATGCTATGAGCAGAAAAATCAATCAATTGTTTTCGCGTCATGATGGTGGTAAAAAGATAGTAATAATTGTCGTCGTTGCGGTTGTCATAATTGTTGCAGCTGTTATTTATTTGGTTTCGTGCGAAGAAAAAACCCCGCTGGAGGAATTGGCTGAAGACAAGGGTAAAATAGTAAATGATCTGACAAACCTGTCAGAAGAAGAGCAAATAATCCAAGAAGAAAGAATCGCCAGCATTGAATCGGTGGTCAATGAAGCAATGGCCGGCACGAATAATCAGGGCAGTGCCTATCTCAAATCAAGCCTGGTGGACAGAAGGGTGTCTGAAGTCGAAGAATATCTGGCTGATGTCGAGTTTTACCAAGATCAGTGGGAATGGACCAGCGACATAACTCTGGAACAAAAGGACAGGAAAGAATACAATGCCATCAAAGAAAAATGCGCCGAGCTTTTCAAACAACTGTACGGAACAGAGAACAAGGTTTACTATGCCCGTTGCCGTGCTTATTACAACAATGGATCTAACGACCCTGCTTTTTCCGCACTTATCCCGAGGGAAGTCTCTGAAGGAGTTGATTGGAGTCAGTCTGTAGAAACCCTAGCCAATGATGTTTTACCGAAAGTCTGGAATGCCTGGATTAATGATTACAGCATATACGATTAGGTTTGTTCAATGTTGTTGGCTATAGGCTAGTCGGATAATGAATATCAAGGATGGGAAGTTGAGTTATTGAGTATTAAGGTCAAAAAAGAGAAATAATTAATACTCTCATATAAGAAAAAGCCGCTTCAATAAGTTATCTAGGCGGCGGGTTTGTTACTGTGATTTTCTATTGCGTCTTCTGTTGTGTTTCGCTTCGTCCGTAGTTCGGACATCATCTTGTAGAAAGTACAATCTTACGGTCTCCTTACGTACGGTATCAAGTTATCATCAGCAGTAAATAAAGTCAATAAAAACAACCCACCACACCACCCAGCCTACCTATCGAATCATTGAAGTTTTGAGTGGTTTTTAGAATATGGTAAACTTATGGCAGGAAGCTAAGTTATTGATTAAAACTTATAATATAACAGACATTAACAAAACCAGTGATAATATTTCAAAACGGATTCGCCTAATCGCGCGTATCGTGAGTGCCCCGATCATCATTTACGCCCTGATGATGCTAATTGGTTATGGAGTAGACTGGATAACCATCGGAACCGCTGATCCTTATGCAGTAGAAGACTACCCATTTATTGAAAACATACCTCCAATCTTTATGTTCCTGGCCATTGTCGGTTTGGGCATTGCCTGGCGCAATGAGAAAATCGGTGGCATCATAAATTTACTGTTTTGTTTATTAACGTTCATAGTATTTCCTTTTACTATCAGAGATACTATAGAATTTCGTTCTCTAGTACCCATTGTTTTTATGATAATAATTGCAATTCCCGGAGTACTATTCTTTGTTTATTGGCGGAGGTCTAAATAAGTAAAACCAAAAACACCTCATCAAACCACCCACACTGTCGGTAGGCAGGCACGAAGGGCGAGTTTTTTTGTTTT
>JAHIZJ010000107.1 GCA_018814765.1 Patescibacteria group bacterium | reverse complement strand
TGATTATTACCGCCCATAGTCTGTGCTAAATTACTCTGACTGCGATAATCACGCCCCATTTGCTTTTCCTGATTCATTTTAGCACTAGGTGATCTACCTGTTCGATTACTTATATCATCTTGTGATTGTTTTGTGTTACCTGTTTGTTTTTTTGTGTCTTGGGCGGAATCACCCTGTCCGCGATCCTTGCCTTGCTTTTTTTCCTGCCGTAGATCTCTGGCTTTTTGGCTGTCAGTTTGTGCCATAATATTTTATTATTGCCACCACGATTGATCAACTTTCCAAACAGACTGCTCCTCTTTTTCAAACTTTATTTTAATGTCCTGATAATATATTCGTGCATTAGACGTTGCTCCCGTTGACTCCTTGCGCTGAGTCTGTACCAAGAACTCTGCAGTTCCGGTTTCTTCTGAAAATAAAAGCGTTTCAACAGAAAGAGCTTTAGTGGTCGTACCAAAATATATACCAGCGTAGCCAGCCGATGCTCTTTGACCCTCAACAAAATTAGTGGCCCATTGCTTCATCTGAGAAGTCATATAAGGAAGAAGGTGTTCAATGTTTTCATAATCGCTGTGATTTGAATAGGTACCAAATCTTTCAGCAAAGCTTCGCGCTATGGCCTTAAGGCTTGATTCACTGGATTTTACCGGGTTAGTGGCGGTATTGTTTACCAGATTTACATTAACTTTAGTCCCACCGTTTGTATTTTCATTCAGATTGACGTTTTCATTAGCTAGACTGTTCTCTAAAGCATTAATGTTTGTATTTTCGTTTGAGTTATTAATATTTGCATCATCGCCTGAGCCAGTAAAGTGTAAGACTACTAGAACAATAGCAAGTATTACCACTAGTCCTCCAACGATATATATGGCTACACGCATTAATTTCATAATTTTACTATAAATTGAAAATTATTAAACTATCCACTGGGTTCAACTGATTGAGGAGCAGCCCCACTCATTGATTCTTCAAACTCTTTTTTAGCCTCTTCAATCTCTAACAACTGCTTTGGATCAGATGTTATAATTTGGTCTTCTGTATATGAGGCTACAATCTTAATAGCTGCGTGGCGGGAACCTGCAAAAAATATTCCTTCACCCACACCACATTCTAAAAGCAGATACTTTTCACCCTGAGTCAACAAAAATGTTTTTGCCAAAATATCAATCCCAGCTGGGGACTGTTTAAGCAATAACTGTAGAGAGGAATTGGTCACAATAGCCTGACCATACGGAGATCTTAAAAAGTCATTAACATCCTGTGTAATTGTCGTCACTCCTAAGTAGTATTTTCGACAACGCTTTACCAAGGCGTAAATAAACTTAGCAGAGTCTTCGTTGGCCATCAACCACCAGGCCTCATCAATAACCATAATTCTACGTTTTAGCTCAGATCTGACCACATTCCAAATGTAGTTTACGATAATATAAATAGCAATCGGCCTCAGCTCGTCTTCAAGGTCTCTTACGCTAAATGTAACCAGCTGATTGGTAACGTCTATATTGGTAGGGCTATTAAAGAGACCCGCAAAAGTACCTTCAGTAAACTTTTTCAAACGCTTTACCAGCCCATCTCCCCCTTCCATTCCCATAAGCACCTCTTCGAAGTCAGACATTAAGGGAGGTTCTATCTTGGTAAGATCAGAGTCGGCTGTAATATCTTTTTTTGCATAGGTTTCGATCAGAGCCCGATCAATCAGAGAATCCTCTTCATGAGTAAATTCACCGAGCATCAAGCGCAGTAAACCCTTTAGGGTTATCACAGACGAACGAATAATGTCTGCCGGTTTATCGGCCTCACCTACCGGCCGTGGCAGATCAAACGGATTTATCTTTGAATCAGAATTCAGATATATATTTACATAAGCGCCACCCACTGCATCAGACAGATACTTATACTCCTTTTCCGGATCAATAATAATCACATCAGTACCTACCATCAAACTACGCAAGACTTCTAACTTTACAGCATAGCTCTTTCCTGCACCTGATGTGGCAAATACACATGAATTGGCATTCTGCAAACTGAACCTATCAAATAATATTAAGCTGTTGTTATGTCGATTAATACCATAGAGCACTCCATTGTCCGATGTTAGCTCGGAAGAAATGAATGGGAAGGTCGAAGCACAAGGCGACGTATTCATATTGAAAGTGATGAAGATTTCATCCAGACCTAGAGGTAAGGTGGAGTTGAATCCCTGCTCAGCTTGATAGAAAACTCGTTTTGAGTAAACCAATCTTGAGCCAAACATACCTTCTATTCTATCCGTTAATTCATTCAATTCTTTCATTGACTCGGCGTAAACAGTCACATAAAGCGCAAATTGGAAAAATTTTTCAATTCCCTGGGTTAAATCGTCTCTTAGTTTTTCAATATCCCTAAGCGCAGTTTCTCTCATTGGATCACGTGCTGCTCCTTTTTCCGCATCGACCATGAGCTGAGCTTCCAGGTTACCCACTTTATTACGCAATTGCTTAAGTATAATATCGGAAGCAATCGGATAAAAGAACATAGAAATATCTAACGTAAGATTCAGATTGATTATGGGTGCAAACCAGCCGACAGAAACATAGCGGGGATATGTGATAACAAAAATTGTGCGAACAAACTTATTACCCAGCTCAAGGCTCGAGGATGTTACCTTAAGTGCGGCCGGTGCAATTAAGTCTCGAATTGTAACAACTCCTTCGCGATAAATCTTTTCTGCTTCTATTGAACGCTTCTGTTTTTCCAATTCATGGCGCTGTGCTTCACCTTTTTCCTCACCCGAAACACTCTCCTTGGGAACCTTTGGTTCTGGTGCCGATGCTTGGGATTTTTTTGCTAGGTCAATTTCGGACATTTATTTATCTACATTTAATTTATCTATCGGCACTAACTCCTGCTGATCATAGGTATCAGGATTATAAGTGTTATAGTACAATTCAATCAGGCTTTGTGTGTCCAGATTTATGGCTTTTAAGCCCATGGCGCCTAGACCACTGATTAGAAAATCTACGCGTCGAGCTAGATGAGGCCGATATTTTTCAAACTGACTTTTTTTAAGCTGGATCACTTCGCCCGGAGCAAATAATTCTTGTACCCTATCCATGAATTTCTTTTTTGTTCTCTTGGTGCCGGGTTGATAAGGCACTACTACATAAAACCGCTTACTCATAATATCTGCTAATTCTATAAGCTCAGTGATATACTGCCGATATTCTCGCGTTTGCATCTTGAGTAATTCATTCGTTTGTTCTTTTTCACGCTTTTCTAGGCGTTTTAGATATTCATCAATGTCCAGCTTACGTGATTGGATGACTATTTGTACAGGGAACTCGAAAGAATTTAGAAATTGCGTATAGGCCTGAATAATTGCATTTTGTTCATCCTCCGATTTTAGGGCAAAATTTACAGAAGACACCAATATTACCGCTCGAAGGGAGCCATCTTTTAAAACAACCATATCATCTCTAATTTCCGCAATAGGCAAAAACTTCTGCGTTGATGGATTATTTTTATTTTTCGATGTTTTTTTCTTGTCAGACATTTTGATAGACTATTTTGGTAAATCGTTATCTCGTGAAACTTCCCAGGATTCTTCCCCATATGCGCCACCGGTATCAACAATCAAAGATAGTTCACGTAAACGGCTGGTAGGTGGAATAATCTTAGCTGGTGTTACTGTTATTATCTTTTCCTCGCTTTTTTCCTGTGCCCGCTTTAAGTCATCTAATTCTAAACGCTTATTCCAGAGTTTTAATCTGGGCCGACGTAAAGTGGTAGCAAAATTAAGCAGAAAATAATGGAAGTACTGGCCGTTTATTTTATAAAAAGCGAAAATCAGTATAAGGCCCAGCGAGAGCAGTCCTGAAAATATAAAGAAGATAAAAGGAAACAGGAAGTATTGAACCGCTACCACAACCCCACCACCAAGTATAACTCCAAACTGACGTACTGAAATTGGTCCAAATATCTTGTCTTCTATGTCAATAAATTGTGGGACTGTAAATTGAAGTGGCATAATACGTTAAAAACTTATTTTTTTGTTTAAATCAGCAATTGCACTAAATTCAGATTGCGACAAATATGGTTGACCTAATTCTTGGCGCTTGCGCACAATATCCAGCACCGGCTTATCCTGTTCCATGCTTTGTCTGCCTATTTCCAGATATAGTTTATTGACTGCACATTTCTTCCAGGCCTTTATTCCACTGGCACGCAATAGGTAAGAATCTTCTTCCATTAAATCTAGCTTTTCGATAATTTTTTCATTTGCTTCTTCAGCCGTTTTTCCTAACCGTCGGTAATCTTCTACTGATAGCTCGGCCAATTCCTCAGTGGGTCCGATTGTTTTAATAGGACGCTTAATGTCAGAAATGGTTGGGCGTCTGTCTCCTACAGGTCGTGATATCACAGGTATTACAGTTTTATCTAGCGGCCGCTTTGGTACGCGTACAGGTTTAATAGAGGGGGGGGGTGGTGACTTATGCTTTGGTTCTACAGAAATGACTTTTGGTTCTGGCTTCGGCTCTGGCTTGACTTCAACCTTTTTCGGTGGCACAACGGGTTTAACGGTTAAATTCACAGGCGGCGGAGCCGGAGGAGGCACGCTTACTTTTTTCACTGGCGGTGGGGGTGTTATTTCTTTCTTCGTTTCCGGTGTTGGGGCAGGTTTGGGTGGCTTCGACTCTGGCTTGACTTGATGTATCCGCAATAGTTCTTCTTCGACCTGAGACATGAGTGGCAAAATAACTCTTTCTGATAATCCAATTCCACCTACGTCTACCGGGCGGATCAGCATTTGTCTTGTCTCAATCAAATCACGCACATCTCTCAAACGAGATTTTATGATGCTACTAAAACGCGCTTCGATTATTTCATCATCTAATTTAATATGAAAATCACGGACCAGCTTATTTACTATTTCATCTAGATCAATATCAGGTGTTGTTTCTAGATTAGCTAAGCGTGTTTTATGCCTACCAATTTCTTTTTCATCATCTGTGTCAAAATAGAACTCTGCAGTAGGCTTACTTATCGCCGGTGGTGGAGGGGCCAGTACCTTTCGTGTTTCTGGTTTTTGTGTTGGTGTCTGAACTGGTAGTGGAGCAGAGACAGGTGCGGGTGTACTTCTAATAGATTGGCGGGGAAAAACTGGCGTAGGTGCTGAAGCAATAGGTGTTTTTTGTTCCGGTTCGGCTCCAGCATTTACTAGCTCACCCGCCTTAAGAACACGAAATTGACCCGCTTCATCTTTTACCAGCATTTCATCCTCCATACCCTCGGGTAATTCAGAAGACACTGACGACAAACGAATAATTTGCAATAATCTCTCTATTCTTAAACGCTCACCTAAGGGTAGAGCCTTTACCTTATCAGAATATTGCATATATACCTCAAGCGGTTGATTGGCTTGACGAAAATCACTGATCCATTGAGCTGGGGTTTTAATGGCCCCAGACACCAGCTCATTGCTATTTGATTCAATCGCATGTAAAATCTCCCGCTTTAGTTCATCCTGTACACCCGCCGGTAATGATACCAAGCGTAGTCTTAACCGATCTAAAACATCATATTCAAAAACTGGATCCAGTTTTCCCCTGAAAAGATCGATCAATTCTGAGCTAGGTAATAACGACAGAGCCACAACTCTCAGTCTTTGTTTCTTTGCTAAAAGCTCTTCACCAGACTCTGGTGTAATCGGCTCACTGGTAAATTTACTGATAAGCCTAAGAGCATCTTTTGAAGATTGGCTCTGAAGCACTTTATCAATCTGTGGACCTAGGCTTCCTGCCCTTGAACCTTGATTGGAAATTGTAGTTGGGGTGATAGTACCCTCCATTAAAGTGTTGTTATGGGTCGAGTCTGGGTAATGAAAAATTTCTTTCCATCGTAAGCCCACTCAATGTCTTGTGGGGTTTTGTAATGACTTTCAATACGCCTTAAAATCTTCACTAGTTCAATTATATTGGAACCGGTTAATTTTTGTTTGGCTTGATCGCTCTTTTTTACTGTCATCTTCTTCACGCCCCTGGGCTTAACCGGGACAATCATCATATCCTGCTTATTAACATTAATATCAATTAATGAATTGTCTTCTTTGTCTATGACATAGGCGTCCGGCGTCACCTGCCCAGAAACAATGGCTTCACCCAAGCCCCAGCCAGCCTCGATAATCATCTGATTAGGGTCACGAGTAACCGGATGAGTTGTAAAAGCAATGCCGGATACTTTTGAATT
>JAHIZJ010000106.1 GCA_018814765.1 Patescibacteria group bacterium | reverse complement strand
ATTTATAATTTATTAATAATTTCATGCTATCATCCGGCTAAATACAGACTGATCTTATTACTATTTATAAGGCCTTGAAATTCACCGTATTAACTGGAATTTGTAACATGCAAAAACGAGATCAAAGACCTCGCTTTTGTTATCTGATTGTGATTTATTTGATTATGATGCTTTTCTGAGAATATCGTACCCTCCAAAGTTCTTTAAAAACTCTGCAACATTCTTGCTGTCTCTAATGCCTGTCGGAGCACTTTCATACAGATTCTTTAAATAACGACTCATAAATCGAAGTACTGATTCAGAATTTGAGTCCACATTTGGCAAAGCATTACCTATATTATTTATATCAATAGCTTTCTCTAATGATAGTTCACCAAAACCACTACGTATTAATTCAGCACTTTTATGGTCTATTGAAGCTTCAAGCATTGCGCTCATTTTATCAAGTTTTTCAATCTGCAATGTCATGTGGGTAGACATTTCTATGCCACCACCCGTATCAGCAACTTGTCCTGCTTCAGCTAATTCAGGGTGATTTGATTCTGCTAGCTCCTTTGTTAATGATTCAACAATGTCTCTGTTTGAAGAACCTTCAAATGATTCAGCAATGGTTTGGCTGGTTGCTTCTTGTGGTTCTACTCCAGCTGGTATATCCGGTTGATCCACCTGATCGATATCATCAATATCTAAAGATGTATCTGCTCCAACGTCAGTGTCAGCAGCTGATTGACCGGTAATTATTTCTTCAACACGAGCTTCTGTCAAAGCTTCTCCCGGATTATCATTAACCCATTCTTCTATATTGTCATTATTTTCAAGAATGTTGTCGACGGCAGACTGATCTAGATCCTGCGCATCTTGGAATATATCATCTACATCTATTGGATTATCGCCTTCAAAGATGTTTGTAAAATCCAGTTTGTCACCTACGTCAAGGTCAACACCATCAAGCCCAAAACTTTCAGGGTCGGCGACTATTCTATCTTTGATAGCGTCTAATATATAGGTTTGTCTGGCCTCATCTAAGCTTGTAAAGGCATCACCATACCGTGCCTCCATTTGTCTTTCAGCAATTTTCCAAATACTATCGCCTGCTTTTACTTCTTCTATATTACTAACACCTTCAGCAGAAACTAGGGCTTCCTTTTCGGCATCAGGAGTGGATTCATGGTCAGTATCTGTTGACCCTTCATCTAACTTTGTATCAGCTGAGGGTTCAGTTTGTGTTTCCGGAGTATCTTCTTCTGGCAATGATACCCTTGAATCGCTTACTGTGTCTTCTACAGTATCTGCAACAGGTTCAGTTGTTGCTTCAGGTGTAGTGTCAGACTCGAGTAACTCATCTAATGTTACTTTGCCTGACACCTTATCTCCAGTTGCTTCGCCTGAGGGTTGTTCTTCGTCTAATGTAACTTTCTCCGATGATGTGTCTCCTGTTGTGTCTTCAGCCAAAGAACCTGCAGAAGCGGTCTCATCTTCAGCTAATGTTACCTTTGTACCTTCCGCGGTATCTTCTGTTGTTGCGTCTGTAGAAACTTCGCCTTCTTCTGCCAAGGTTACTTTAGTATCAGATGTTGTTTCTGCAGGAGGCTCATTATGAACATCAACCCTGGGCTCTATAGTTTTTGGATCGGGATCAACTTCAGGTATATCGGAGGCTTCAGGAACATCAGGAGCTTCAGGAACGTCTGGTGTGTCGGGAGCACTATCTAGGTCAATACCATCAGCCTTATCGATGTGTTCTGCAGCAACACTACCAACCAACAAGCCCATTGCTAATCCAGCTGTAGTTGCACCGATGGCTTTAATTATTGCCTTTCTTCTTTCCATATCTAATTTTTCAGTCATGTCTTGCATATCATCAAACATATCTCTCCGAGCTTCTTCTAAAACATCATTAATTATATTCTCTGTGTTTTTACCGCTTACAACATGTCCAGTTACCGATTCTTTAATCGCTTTAGTTTGCCGTTTATCTAATTCTTCATGTAATAGCTTACCCGTATTGTCTTCTTTCCCTTTTCCAAATAATCGTCCTAATAGCCCAACTTTTCTTGTTCCAAAAGTTTTTGATCCGTCGCCGATATGCTGGATTGTATGAGCAGCTAATCTGTATTTTAATTCTCCCACACTCTTAATTTCAGATATCTTTTTTTCATCTAGTCTACCTGCACCACCAGATTTATCACTAACTTTTTGAAGTAAACCTTCTACAAAACTTCCTGCTGATACTCCGGAAACACCAACTTTCATTCCCTGAAATGCCGCTGCAGTCATAAAATCTTGATTTGATGCAGCAACGATAGATGCTAATGTTAAACCACCACTAATCCACATTCGGGCAGTGGCGTGTTTTTTCATAAACGCTTTAAAGCGATATCCGGCTGATTTCTCAGCACTAGACTTCATAGCCTCACGTAAGCCTATCTCTTCTTCTTGTCTTAATAATAATATTTCTTCCGTAATTCTTTCATTTAATACATCCTTATCAAATCTATCTCCAGAGAATTCAGCCTTTAATTTTTCAAATATTTCAGCAAATACCACTTTTTGTTGATCCATGTAGTCTCTCTCTGTCATAAATACATCTGTAGTAGATGACCTACCAAATATTTTTGATCTTTTCTGAATAGCTTCCCCGTATGCTGTACGTAACCGGGCCAATTTTTCTTTTGATGTTTCAGCCTCAGCAGTTTCTGCAACGGTCTCTGCACTGTTAGGAGGGACATCACCAAGCTCTGTAACAGCTGATTCTGATGGAGGTATTGGAGGTTGCAATTCGGCAGTTGGATCTATCTCACCGCTGTCAGCCATTTGTTGAGTAATCCTTACTCTATCAGTTTCAAGTTGATCAATCCTTTTTTTTCTATCTGCACTTACAACCTGTTCTTCTGTTACATGTAGTAGTGGTGTAGAGGGCCCCTCATTTTTTTCAGCATCCGGTTTTTCTGCTTGCTCGTCTGGTAATGTTGGTTGTTGTGTTTGCACTTCACTAGCAACCCCAAATCTAACACTATCTTTTTTATTCAGTATCTCGCCTGTTTCTTGAGGTGGGTTTGTATCTTGACTAAGGGGTCTATTTTGAGGCCATCTACGCCTTGGTCTATTATTATCTATTTCAGGTGATTTAATTTCTTTCGAAGAGTCTCCTGCTTGAGTAGTTCCTACCGTTGTTTCAGCATCAGCAGAGATACCAAGCCTCTCACGAGCTACACGTAATGCTTCTGTGGCTCCTGCTACATCACCGCCATCTCTTTCGGCTGTTCTCAAACTATTTTCAAGCATGCTTATTAAGTTTATTTTTGCATCAGAATCATCACCTTTTTCTGGTGATGTACCTGGTGCCAATTCCACTGACTGATAAGTCTCCGTTTTTTCTGCCGATTCTGCTTCTCCTGAACTTGTCTGTACTTCTCTTGCTATCCTCAGTTGTGCTTGTAGATCAGTTAATTCATTGCGTGTATCCCTTGTTGACTCTGCTTCATCTTCAAGGACAGTAGTATTTAAATCACGCTCCAATTCGATAATTGTAGAATCCAGTTCGTCAGGGCTTTGTTGCTGGAAGCCTTCACGCCAAACACGAGCATTGGCAGATTTATCCTCTCTGACTGCGCCCTTTTTTTCTAGGCTTATTTCTAAATCGTCCACTCCCTCCCTTGGTCGTTGCTGTTCGCCAGTCATTATAATATTGGTTATTTACCTTCTACAATATTACGAACTGTGTTCGCATCTTCTACCATTTGTTTCTTAAAACGAAGTACCTCTTCAGCCGCTATTGTCTGAAATTCAGGCACTTTATTCTGAAGCCAAGTATTTACAGCTTCTTCTTTTGGATCAGTTGCCAATAATTCATCAAAAGCTTTTTTGTCAGTTTCAGAAAGTTTTTCTAATACTCTGTCACTAATCCTGTGTTGAACAACCTCGCTCATACGATCCAATAGCTTTTTTTGACGATCCTCAGGAATGTTCTTTATTCCCAATAGATCAATGATATTACTTTCTAATAGTTTTTTGGCATCCATATTATTTATATTAATAACAAGTTATATTACACGATAAATTTAAAAAAGTCAAGCCTTTATCTAGAACTTAATCCTTTATAATATAAGTATAACAAAATTATCACTTTTTGTCAATGAATTAGGGTAATGTCCACACACATATGGCGATTTCTTCCTCAAGCAATTAAGGTGGGGGTAATATTTCTATAAGAATAGCTAGCCAGGCTTCCATGCCTGGCGTTGTTAAACGAATATCTGCCACAACATTATCTAAACCAAGCACTACTTAACTGGTTTTGATATGTTCCATATGATTTTAAACTGGCTACTCATCATTTCAGCTAACTCTTGGCTTTCTACTAAAAATCCAAAGTTCTCTTTTGATGAAGAAATAAATCTAACTGTGTTTCCATAGATTGCATATCCAAGAGAGAAGTCTACATTTGGTGGTGCTAATTTTACTTCTCTTTTTAACCTTGGTTCTACTTTTAGAAATGAGTAATTTTTCATAGATGGTGTTTGTTTTACTGGCCAAATTGCCCTGATGTTAATGTTGCGTTCAACCCTTTCCTTATGAAATTTCTCAAAAAATGATGGCGTAAGCAGAGATATCATTTTTTTAATCGGCCAATATACTTCCACAGTTGTATCTTTATAGAGCAACATGTCTTTCATCATTTGCTGTAATGCTGATCTACCTTCGAAGACCTGTAAACGAGGCTTCATCCCTTTGTGCTGGTTTAAATACTCTTTTTTTATATTATCAAGCGTTTTGATAGCTGAACTGACTTCCCTTTCTTTTTCTTTTATTAATAGTTTTATCTTTTCCGGAGGCTGAACATTGAACATTTTGACTCCACTTTTCATTGTTTCGCTGACCAGCCCAATCTCTATTAAACGTTCCAAAATATCATAAACAGATGTACGACTAATATTGGCACTCTTAGCCAACTGGCTAGCACCCATTTGGCCACCATAAAAAAGGGCCTGATATACATCTGCTTCAATGGATCTTAGATTAAACAACGAGAGTAGTTTTTTCATATAGTTGTGGTAATGTCACGACACTATTTACAATATCACACTATTCCCCTATAGTCAAGTGTTACTAGATGGTTCTTTGACAAAAAAGGAGGACGTTATGTCTTATAATAAAGAGGTTCTGGTTTTTGACGATGAATCAGATTGTTTGATTCTTACTGGTAGAACGTTAGAGCTTAGAGGGTATATACCTGTTTTATGCCAAACTGTTGAAGAAGCCTTTACTGCAATCAATTCAGCTATTCAAGAAAACAATCCCCCGTTTGCTTATCTAGTGGACGCGCTAGTTAGAGGTCCAACAGGAGAGGTGCTTGATTATTTCGCTGCAAAAAAAGTGTATGAGCATATTCTATCAAAAGGCATACAACCAAAGGACTTTTTCGTTTTCACCACACACATCAGTGAAGAGGACCAGAAATTGGCTGATGATTTAGGTGTAGGTATTCTAGCAAAAAATGATCTAGAAACTTTGAGAAGGATATTCCCGAAATGTTAGTGAGAAGCTATTAATTCTTTCTCACCTCGAGAATGATCATTATGGGGTACCTGCATTGATGTAAGTGCCCCCTTTTCTTTGCTCTGTGAACTAATGCATTAATATTGCTCAATGCTTGGATCAAAAAGGAGGTATTCGATGAAACATCTAAGGCTGTCAACAATAGCTAATGGTTTCAATGTAATAAATAAAGGAATAGCGAACGTTGTAATAGGTAGAGGAATAACCACCATTGTAAACGGCAAAAAACCACTTTTAACGCCACTGTTATTGTGCCTAATGTCAATCTGGATTATGGCGGGTTCTATTTGTTTGTTAGGATCGCTGGATGAAGCAAGTCATGATAGCAATAGTACACCACCACTTCCACTAATTGTTTTTATGGTGTTTTGTGCGATCACTGTATGTGTATTCATTTTTGGAGGGCTTGGAGAAGCATCCAAAGAACCAGACATAGGCTTGTTTCTCACTTCGATTGTTATGTATGTATTAATGTTTGTCTTTTCTGCATTTTACGCTGGAGCAAGCCTGTTCATTCCTGTTGCTCTTCTGCAATTTATCAACATTGACCTTGTAAGCATTTTTGAATTATCCCGTGATCAAATAGATTACAAGTTTGCTCTATGGGCACCTTCTATAATGATATCATTCAATATCGTCTTGGGTGTGTTACTATGGTTCATTGCTTCATTGTTGAGGCTTACCAAGCTATTTGTTAAACGCACATTTTCAAAACCCACGTCTTAGGACTTGGGTTTTTTCTTGACTAATGTATATTATTTGTTTACATTTGTACTAGGATATGTTCTTTCAAATTGGTTTGTTATCACAAGGGGGAATTCCATGAGACGCCTGTACAGCATGTCAGTGATTTTCGGGTTGCTGGTCTTGATTATGAGTTGCGCCAGCGATACTCCACCTCCAAAACCGTTACCCAACACTTATGCCCATCAACTTCAGATGTCGGCTGAAGCTGACACTCTAATGATTTACAATCTGACAGTCGATTGGTCAAGTGTTGAATTGCTACCTCTTAATAACGGTTTTGCTTACATCGCACCGATCATCGATTCTCAGTCAGCCGCTATCTTCTTTACGCAAGACACAACCCATGTTAATGATCTCAATGTTCTCACAGTACAATTCAAGCGAGGCAGGCCAAATGATGCTGATGATTTCACATACGAGCTCTATATTGCTTCGTTCAATCTTTCACACACACTCCGCTATGTTGAGCTTACATCTACAACCGTAATTGATAACAAAACTCAGCCAGATGTTGGCTTATGGGACTTCTTCTTCCAGAACTTGCTGAACGATCTTCTCGGATCAGAAGGATATCTGTCGAAGCCTGACTGTCTCGACTGTTTTATACCGTGTATGAGGTCTAACGTATATTGCAATCTTGCGTCGCTCTGTATAGCAAGACGTGCTACCTTATATCTGGACATCTTCTTACCAGACAAAAAAGACCCAGAAGGTTGAGCCGTCATCTACTACGCGCCTTATTTCAAATGAGGCGCTCTTTTTTAACATTCTAAATCTATGCATTCATAAAATCCGCCCGTCACGCATAAACACCAATCTTCAGGTTTTAATTCTTGATCACACTTCTCTTTTTTATACCTTTCCGTAGTACAATTACATAGATCATTTCTTAAGCAATCTTCCCTCTCCTGACACCCTTGTTCTTCTTCTATTTCGCTACATGATATTAAGCTGTTCGTGTTCTGATTAGCCGAATCATTACTATTACTATTTGCGTTTTGATTTACACTATTATTATTGCTAATTTCATTAATATTATCACCTGGACATGGTTCATCGGGCATCGGAGCCGAAGGTACTCCATGTTTGACCCATTCGCCGTTATCACACATCCAACGATCCTCGCTTCCTCTTAAAAAGAATACCAATAAAACCACAGCAACCGCTATTAATACAATAAGAAGTGTTTTTTTCAATACTCATTAATAAATACTTATATTTTTATAATACTACAATCCTACATAAATAAAAGGGGCAAAATGATTACTAATTTTTATATTTTGAAATAAAACAACTATCCAAACAGTATCATTATTACCAGTGGGGTTAACCCGCCTGAGGCCAGATGAGAGGAATTTGGCGAAGGTTAACCCCATAATCTGGCCAATGGTATATAGATAATGCCTCTCATTTCTATATTCATTTGCCAGTCTAGTATTTAACAAATAAATAGAACAATACATGAAAAAGAAAACTATCTTTTCTGTCGCTACATTAGTCGGTCTAGGTCTCATAACTGCCGGCGTAGCCTCTGCTTTCGGAGGATTTGGTATAGGGCTTGGCTCTGAACTTACTCCAGAAGAAACAGCAACAAGATTTGAAGAACGGGTTCAATCTCAGGCGGAAATTCTCGAAACAGATGTTGATACTGTTAAAAACGCATGGGCTGAAGGTACAAGGCCACATGAACTTGCCGAAGAACTAGGCATCGATAAAGATGAATTTCGATCACGCATTCAAGAACAGCATAAAGTAAGAATGCAAGACAATCTACAGTCGTTAGTTGATCAAGGTGTCATAACCCAAGATCAGGCTGATCAGAAACTCCAATTCATGGAAGATAAAATGGCTGACGGTGAAGGGCATGGCTGTAAAATGGGCCAACGTGGCGGTGGCGGTTTCGGAATGAAATTCTAACAATCTCTATAATAAAAAGGACTCTGCAATAACATGTAGAGTTCTTTTTTATTTCTCTTCCTTGACATAAAATCAATAATGTTATAATTTCTACTACAAGACAATCATGTAATACATTAACAATGCTGTGTAAAACAGCAGACGGGAGGAATCGTGCCCAAAGAATTGACGTTCTTACCACCCTATCTTAATGCTGTGACACAGAAAGGTGAAAGATCACAATGCTTCGCAGTCTTTTTCTTACAAATCGTCCTTAAGATTCTCATCGAGGTCGGTTTTCTGAAAAGAGTCACCGCATTCTATATTTCGGAGATCTACGACCCTAGTACAATCGAAGCTGTCAAAGTCCTTCAAGTAAAGCTGGGATTAACCGATAACGATGTTGATGGAAACTTTGGCCCCGCTACCCGTTTGAAATTGATGGAAGAAGGCATTGGTTTGAACCTCGGCGATATTAGCTTGGCATCAATGACCGGAACCATGGTCTGGGTTGATGCTGATGGCCAGAAACAGGTCTGGCCTCCTCCCTTCGTTGATGAATCATCCGATCCATCTGCCAAGGCATGACCCTGGTTCTCCTTAAGTAGCACCCTTAAACTATCGCCCATTCATTGTTCAAACGCTTCAAATGATCCGCAAAACATTTTGTGGGTATTTTTATTTAAAAAATTGTCTCAATAATATTCCAATCAAAATACTGATATGGCATTTTATGATACTTGCTTTGTAAATCAGCTTTTATGGGATTTTGTTTTATATACATGACAATGCTTTCCAAATACTCATCCGCATCAACAATCCTTGTATGAAATCGTTTTTGCCAAATCGAATATGGTATATTACATTCTTTTCGCAATTCACATAAAAAATATGATTTGATTGTGTACATTAATTGAGAAATAATATATCCCTCCGAATCTCCCAGCGCAGGCGCAGAGACCTGCGCTGGGTCATTTTTTATCCTCCCCCGAGCGCAACTCTCTGCGGTTGCGCTCGCCTTCTTTATTGAATTAACAAACAAATGAACATGATCTGGCATTATCTGGTATGACAAAACTTCATAACACTTTATTTCACATGTTTTGAATATTATTCTGCTTAATAACCTTGTGTATTTTGAATCATTGAAAAATGGATATCCATCTTTCGTCCGAAACGTCACAAAATACGGATATTCATCTTGATAGATTCTTCGTTGAGTCACACAAAAAAACGGGTCAATGATTAATTTCCCGTCATTACGATAATATCACAATAAAATACTTATTGCCAATGATCTTCTAACGTATTTCCCTTCTCAACACCTTATAAAACTCTTCCCTGGCCTCCCGCTCAATCCATGGTTTATGCCCACAATTCTTCAATAAAATGGTCTTAAAATCGTTCAAAATGGCCTCTAGAGGCTCTTTTACTCCAATAAATGGATGTGGGTCAATATCTCCATGAATAGCTATTATAGGGTATGTAATTCTAGTGCCCATTTTTAACAATTTTCCACTATTTCTAAACCCTTCAGCTTCAGGCCATACACGACTATATATACCATAACTAAAATCAATTTTAGTATTATCCGGCAGAGGCTTATAAGAATCTGCTTTTGTCATTAGCTGACCAAATCTAGTAAACATCTCATTTTTCTCTTTATCACTATGATTACTAAATCTTTTTCCAATCGAAATTATTTCTCTTGTATCGTCGTCATTTAATCTCTTAAGTCTTGTTTTCATTATCTCGCTGGCATACTTTTCTTCAAATGGACCGGCACTTACTAAAATCATTTTCTTAACAAGAGTTGGGTACTTTGATGCTAATATCCATCCTAACCAAGCACCCCAAGAATACCCAATTAAAATAGATTGGGACATTCCGTCTTTTTCTAATTGTTGTTTAAGCTCCTCCACCTGACCAGAGACACTCATAGCAGTTTGATGTGGTTCAAGAACCTCAAAATCTTTTCTCAGTTCATCTGAAACTGGTTTCATTTCACCAGCAGCTCCGGGACCTCCGTGGATAGTAACAACTTTATTCATATAATAAACATACCGCCTTTTTTTATGTTAAGCAAGTATAAAAAAGAGGCGCAGGTTTATTACCCGGCCTCACCATTGTTGGGTTCACCGTTACCCAGCATAGCTAAGTAGTCTGCATCACTCTTGTCCAACAAACGAAAGTGTTGCATAAGAAAACACAGAGCCACAGCTACAATAAGTTGCAATAGGACAATTCCTGCCAGAAAAATAAGAATGAACATCATCTGAGCCCCTATCCCTCCGTAACTTGCGCTACCTCCGCCTTACAGATAATCCTCGTTTCCGTAGAGATTGTCATGTCTTCGCACTCAATCGTCACCCACCTGTGACCATAACAAGGCTTACCAACCTTCTTGACAGTCACTTCGCACGGGCCTCCCTGGACCTCTGTAAACGTCTTCGTCCACCCCTCAGTCAACTCCACATGAACCGGTCCAGTGTTCATTACTTTGCCGTACCCGGGCAATTCAATGACAACTTTGCTCTGATGCTGTGGGACCGAAATATTAACTTCTGACATCTTCCGACCTCCTTTTTCTGTTTTATTCTATAGCTGGCCTGTCGGGACAATCTTACTCTATATATAAGTATTAATCAAGGAAAAGTATCTCAACTATATAATATTTCTTTTCAACACAATACCTAGAAGTTTTAAAAGAAATTGTACATGAAGCTTTTCTCTCTGACTTCCCTTTATGATTCCAGCTGATTTTAGATGCTTGGTTTGATTTACCACGTCATAGAGAGAGCCAATTATTCGCTCAAATATCGATAACCAATAGTATTTCTTAACATGCTGTATATATTGAAAATCTTGTGGACATGTAATGTAAAATTTTTTTTCTATCAAATCTAAGTAGGAAATGTATTCTTTGATACTGCTATCATATTGTTCTGTGCTCATGTGCACCCACCCAGGCCAGATAATCCAACCAATATCATAGCTTAGAAATCTTAATCCGACATTAACATTGTCAATTAAGCCGACCTTATTGTCTTTAGTGAGTATAAGATTATCAAGTGCAAATTTCCACTTTGAAGGAAAACTAGACGACCATTCTGCTTCGTGCTTACTAATAAATTCTAAAACAACATGATGATCAGGTATTATCTTCTTAGCTTTTTCAAAATGTTTTATTATATTCTTAATAGAATACTTCTTTTCCAACGGAAGCTGACTTGTCACAGTTTGAAACTCCCAAAATGCTGATAATAATAAATCCCAAAGTTTATCTGATAATACAAACTCGCCCTCCTGGCCATACTTATCCCATAAAGTTGGTCCTGCCAAATACTCTTCAATTTCATAAATAGAGCCTTGGTCACTTCTTTCAATAATTTTAGGCACTACAAAATGTTCACCCTTGTGGCCATTTAAATAAAAACAGCCAGGACGTGTCTCACCAATCCT
>JAHIZJ010000105.1 GCA_018814765.1 Patescibacteria group bacterium | reverse complement strand
TATGCTTGATATTGTTGGCTAATATTAGGCAAATTTATACACCACTCTTGATTATTTATAATAATTCAGGTAATATACCGACGAAAAGCGGTGGAAAACCCTTTTTTTCAAATATTATTTTATGACCCTGATAAAAAATTATGAATAATGACACATTGAACACAGTTCAAGCAAAAGAAAAAGATTTAGAACAAAAAATCATAGCGGGAAAACGTAGCTCTGAAAATAAAGTGTCAGAGTATAGATTGGCACAGGAGAAAAAGCTTGAACAATTGTCACAAGAACTTGAGCCACAGATTAAAAAAGAAAAACAGCAAATTGACGAGACAATGAAGAAACAGATTGTTCAGCTCGAGGAAGAACAAAAAAAGACACTTCAATCTTTGAAAAAAACAGATAATACGATAATTAGTCGACTATCGGATTTGATAATTACTAAATTGAAAAAAACTAAGTAAAGATGGCAGTTGCTGAGGTTGCAAAAATTGGTTTAATCGGTCTAAAAGGTGAACAGGATAAAGTTGTTGAAGCTTTATACGATTTTAGTCAGGTACAGATTGATAATATTGCTGAAGGAGAGATTAACAATGAGGATTTAAGTAAACTTGAATATCAGTTAGCTCAATTAAAGTTTACTTTGGATTTTATTATTAGGCATGAAACACCTGAGAAATTAAGCCTGAGACAAAAGTTAGCTAACTTAGGAAATCAGGGATTGAGTGTTTCTAATGATGATGTAGCACGGACTATCGCTGATTTTGATTTTACTGAGATTACAAAGCAGGCTGAAGAAACTGAAGCTGGTCTAAATCTAAAACAAAGTCAGATCACTAACCTTAAATCAGAAATTGATGAGCTAGAACCTTGGCAAGACCTGTCATTTAACTATCAAAAAACCGGCTCGGAAAACATTAATACAAAGCTGGGTAGTATTGAGTTGGCAAAGCTGGACAAGTTGATACTAGATATTAATACAAAGAAGCTACCGGTTGAGGTAGTCAAAATAGCAAAAGACGGTCGTGAAGCAAAGATTGTATTTGTGTATTTAGTTAGTGCTACAAGTAAAGTTCAGGAATTGATAAATGAAATTGAATTGAAAGAAATAACACTACCTTTGTTAGACGGTACTCCAAAGAATACAATTTCTAATAAAAGGAAAGAGATAGAACAAAACGAGAAAGAAATTCATGAACTTGAAAAAAAAGCCAATGGATTGTCCCAACATAAAATAAATCTGCAAATAGCTTTTGATTACACAACCTGGCAACGTGACAAAAAAGAGACTTTATCCAAAACCAAATCGCAAATAAGAACATTTTACTTAACCGGCTTTGTTGCTAAGCAAAGATTAAAAGAACTTGAGAACCGATTAAAAGAGATTACAGAAAATGTCAGTCTAACCGAAATAGAAATAGAGCCTGACGAAGATATTCCTGTTATATTGACAAACAATAACGCCATCAGCCCGTTTGAGTCGGTTACAAATATTTATGGTGCTCCAAAATCAATAGAGCTTGACCCCACTCCATACCTGGCTCCATTTTTTATATTGTTTTTTGGGCTATGTCTTTCTGACGCAGGCTATGGAATACTCTTGGCAGGTTTGTCATTTTTGGCAATTAAAGTAATGAAAATTCCTAGAGCCAAGCAGGGTTTTTATAGATTATTAATCTATGCAGGCATATCAACCATTATAATTGGTGCATTATTTGGCGGTTGGTTTGGTTTAAATTTGGATGACATGTCCCAAAATGTGATTGCCAAGGCTTTGTTATCAGTTAAAATAATTGACCCGGTATCTAACCCCTTAACCCTACTGGTGTTCTCATTAATACTGGGTGGAGTGCAAGTGATTGTTGGGATAGTGATTAATCTATATTATCAGCTGAAACGTAATGATAAAGGAAAAGCTTTTGATTCGGGTGTTTGGCTGTTTTTTATACTGGGTATTGTTGCTTGGTTGGTTGCTGGCCAAGTCTTGAAAAATGAAGGCTTACAGATGATTGCTCAATATTGGTTATACGCTGCTGTAGCTGCGATGGTATTGACACAGGGGCGTAGGCAAAAGAATGTTATTATGAAAATTCC
>JAHIZJ010000104.1 GCA_018814765.1 Patescibacteria group bacterium | reverse complement strand
CCTTGGCTTCTATATTCATGGCTTATATTAGTCAAAAATTAACCTAATATTCTACCATGAATTTCGGTGTCATTTTAGATGATGTATCAATGAGGCTCTTGGTGTCATTTTAGATGATTTGATGCGGGTGCTTGACACCCTCTTGTCATCATGATAAAGTCATACGTTGTTTGTTCGTTTTACTTGTGCAGTCAATGGAATAGGGGGGGATAGAAATGAGTGGGAATCAAGGAATTAAGTGGCTGGACCTACATGGCGACGATCCAAATGGCGTCTTTACCGATTTTGTATGTCTGGACGATGCAGGTTATGCCAGGGCTGTCTACGATGTTGATGATCCGGACATGTCAGAGCCAACCAGCCAGGATATTGAACAAGCATTGCGAGAGATGCCTAGCGATAGAGCACTCATTGCTCTGGGTCGTGATAATGTCCTGGCGTTCTCCACAACACAGCATGGTGTGACAATAGCCACTATCGATCAGTGGCGCTGGTTTAGTCGGCACCATGTTCCCGAGCTGGTCATGACTGCTCCTATTGACAAAGTGACACCGCGTCTGTCCGCCTGTGCTTAGGGGGAGCTTCTTTATCTGGTCCTTTGATGCCCCATAGAGCAGTAGCTTTGTGGGGTTTTTTAATAAATAAAAAAGCCTTCATGTATTATACACGAAGGCTTGAGTGGACCTAACCGTTACGGTTGGTCCAGGCGATCAGCTGAGCCAGGAACGTACCATCACTCCTGTCACAAACATGATCATGGATTGCTTGTAGAGCTCCACCATCCATCTGACAATAAGCGTCGGTTACACTTTTAACAAACTGGTAGAGGATGGTAAACCACGCATTCAGTTTGGCCTGGGTCAGGTCGACCGTGAACTTGCCAGTCTGGCTAAAGCCGATCAGTCCAGCTTCATGCATCGTCTGAGCGGCCACCAGCTGTTCGGTAACATAGTGAGCCGCTGCATGGTTCTCCATGACTGTCTGATGAGTGAAACGGAAGATCCGTGCCAGCATTATAGTAAATAGCTCGATACGGTGTTTGGGGGTGTTGATTTTCCAGTTGCGAGCGATTAGTCCACCATGGGTGGCCTTGGCTTCTTCTAGTAAGCCTTGAAGACTGCCTAGGGCTGAGTCAGTCTCAGCTGAACGTCCGGCGGGGTGCCACAATTCATGAACGCAGGCATGTAGTATCATTTTGTCCAGGGTAACATGTGGCACAAGGCGTCTTGCGACAGCAGGCGGACAGTTGTCTCTGAGTACTTGCTTGTAGAGGGGGACCATCTGTTCATTTCCGGCAAGGCTTAGAGAGACTTTACCGCCAACGGCCAGTATGTCTTGACGATTTGGCGCTACTTGACCTCCAATCTTGAAGTTCGCACAACAGCCTCCACGAGCAACATCTTCGAAAGCGGCAATGTCGAGTAGTCCCAGTCTGGCCCTGAGGAGTTCCACGGAGGATTCCGATAGACCATAGGGGCCTTCGGCATATGCAAGGGTGTCCACGCGGACCTCTTCGATCAATTCACTGTACAATGGTGTCCTGATAATCAGCCTAAACTCGGGACTGATACAGTGAGGATGCTCGTAACCGTTTTCCATGCCATGAACCGGGAAAATACGAGTTTGACCTGAAATCCGGATCCAGGCTTGATCAACGGCAGCCCAGAGTGTTTCGAGCTGTCCAAGTTGTTTACAGGCGTAGGCTCTGTGCAGGGCGGCCAGATAAGCAGCGATAGTTGCGTCACTACAAATGCTGTTTTCCAGGATGTTGGTGATGACTTTGATTTTTGCTGGAAAAGCTTCCGCCCAAGAACGACGATTGAGAACCCTGTCACGAGCCCAGTCGTAGACGGAATAATCAAACTGTGGAAGTAGCTCTTTCAGGGCAGTGGTACAGTACTCCCTCTCTGATTCGATCAGTGATTGGAACGGGATACACATACGTCTGTACCAACAGACCCAAAGCTCGTCCAACGCCGGCGCAAGCCTGGTACTTAGGTGCATAAGCTCGCGCTCAGCCTGAGACACATCGTTGAGCTGTGCGCAGGCGATCAAAAGCTGTTCGCGCTCAAAAGCTAGAACAGGAAAGATCACCCGTCGAATGAATTCCAGGTTGAGACGAGGGTTTGATTTGTCGACTCGTCCTCGCTGAGTTGCGACGTAGTTGACCAACTCATCTACCGGCGAGTCGGGGCAGAATGTGTCGTGACCCTTCGGTATCGCTGTCAGCCACGTTCGGACAGCCTTGGACTGCATCAGATGATCCGAAACTACACCCAAGACTATTGTAATTGCTTTGGGCAGGGGACAGCCAGGAGGGATCACCGGTAGCGTGAAACCCTTTCTTAAAGCACCGGTCCACTCAACTAGAGCATCCATCGTCACCCCCTTCTCTAGGGTAATTATCAAGGAACAAAAAGCCAAAAGGACCCTCATTTCAGCGCCTTAATATTAGTCTGTTAGACATTTATTGTCAATGCATTAAAAAGAAAAAACCTCTCCGGGAACCAGAGAGGAGTAGTTGTGTTGGTATGGATCAGATCATCCGCTCGTTTGATCAGGGTAGTTGCTGAAATCGTAGACCACCGGAATGATCTCGAACTTGGTGCCCTTACCCGGTACCCAGAGGACCCCCAATGCGTCACGGACTGGGGGCTTCCCATCACCCCAGAAAGCTATCCATTCTCTGTTGAAGACGCCGAACTCTCCTTCAGAGCAGGCCAATTTCGCATGAACATGGACTACGTTGGATTTGTCCAAGCCCATCAATCCAAGTCGGCGCTCCAGCTCCGCAAATACTCTGCGTATCTGTGTTGCCAAGTCAGATGAGACCTCGCCACCCGGCTCATCAGGAGTATCGACAATGCCAGCGAAGTCTACCAATTCTGCACCCTCGGGCAATACGGCTGCAGGGGAATATGAAGCCCCCTTACAGCATTCTCGCAGTGCTTTCGGTACATTCCATCCACTACCGATATGGGCCATTACTGTCCTCCCTCCTATGAAGTAACTCCCACAAACGAAAAAACTCTGCTAGTATCTTAATATAGCATGATTGATAAGTCAAATAAAAAACACCATAAGCATGGTCTGGTGTCTTTTTGTTTTACTATTTTACGGCCTTGACTATGGCTTCGAATACTTTTGGATGATCATTGGCCAGCTCAGCCAGAATTTTGCGATCTATTTCTATCTTTTTCTTTTTTAGAGCTGAGATAAATGCTGAATATGACATGCCGTGCATTCTGACTGCTGCGTTAATACGTATTTGCCAGAGCTGTCTGAAAGATCTTTTTTTTAAACGACGGTCACGATAGGCGTGGGCACCAGCTTTTGTTACAGCGACTTTAGCCAACTTAGGCTTTGTCTTTCTATCCCAAAGGTAGCCCTTAGTTTTTTTCAGAAGGCTTTTTCTGCGCTTGAGATGAGTTTTTCCTCTTTTTACTCGCATGAAGTTAATTTAGAATTAAAAAAGTAGAATGAAAAATTTATAATTGGGAGAGTGCTTATTATTAATGTCAATTTTACACTTTATATTTTGCATTTTACAATCTTTATAAGTAGGGCATCAATTTTTTTAGAGCTTTCAAATTATCTTTTGAAGCTCGTTGATCTCGACGTTTGCTCCGTGTGGTATTGCCACTTTCTCGTGAATTAAAATGATCCTGACCCGCTTGGCGCTGAATCATCTTTTTCTTGCCTGTTAATTTATAGCGTTTGCTTGTTGCTTTATGGGTTTTTAGTTTGGGCATTTGTTCCAATTAACATTGAATAACTTTTTCCCTGGCGTAACAGGGCTTGTTCAATATTTACATTCTCTAATTGTTTGATAAATTCATCGAATTTTTCTCTAGCGCGGTCTTGGTGTTGCATTTGACGTCCTCTTAGCAACATTTCAATCTTTACTTTGTCACCGGCTGCTAGGAAATTTTTAGCTTGGTTAACGCGATGGTCAAAGTCGTGCTGACCTATTGTAAGTGTTAGTCGAATACCTTTAACCACAATCTTTTTTTGTTTGGCTTTGGATTTGCGTACGGCTTTTTCTTGGCGGTATTTGAATGCTCCATAATCCATCAGTTGGCAGACTGGTGGATGAGCCAGTGGTGCGATTTCGACTAAATCAAAACCGCGTTCCTCGGACATACGTAAGGCCTCTTGAGTGCTTACAATCCCGACTTGTTTATTGTTTTCATCAAGCAATCGTACTTGTGGTACGCGGATAAATTGATTGATGCGGATTCTTTTCTTGCTAATTTTGTGGTGAGTTAAAAAATAAATGACTTGATTCACCACCCCCCACCCTTTGTTTTAAACTTGATGTAAACGATTAACAATTCCTTTTACACCGTTAATTTCCAATCACTGATAATAGCTTTTATTGCAAAGGGTGGGGGGTGGTGGAGATGAGGGGACTTTCACCCCTGTCTGGATAGTTTTCCAAAAACCATCTACCAATATAGTCTATTTCATATTGATTCGGATTGCAAGAGTCAAAACAGACAAAATATCCTGTAATCCTAGTTCCATTTGCCCGACAGTGATTACCTGAAACGATGAAATCACCCGTCCTGATAAGATGACACCCTTACCTTCTATCAGAAATCAAAGGGTCGGATGGCTGATGTTTTTAGGCAACAGCAGGAGCAAAACTGAATGATGCAAAAGCATTCTTCAATTTGGCTATTGTAGACTTGGCATTTGTCTTATAGTTCCAGTTTTTTTACAGAGACTGGACTCAGATTGGCAGGTTCTTGAATGTGCTAACCGTCAATTATGAACATCCCCGAGTTTACGATCCCCAGAATTTAACACACTTCTTCGTTGACCACTGCGGTACTCAACGGCGTAAATAACTACGCTTTTTTCTGTTCCTCGTGGTCGCCTTGAATTGTGCAAAATTCTGAGGATCTATATATTTCGCTTTAAAGCTCTGCGAATATTTCTGTCAGTGTCTCGCTTTTTGATTGCTTCGCGCTTATCAGCTTTCTTTTTTCCACGACCGATTCCTATCTTGAGCTTAATAAAGCTGCCCTTAGTATAGACCGTTAGAGGTATAAGTGTCAAGCCCTGAGAGGCGCTTTTTCCGACCAAGCTGTCTATTTCTTTTTTGTTGAGCAGAAGCGTACGAGTACGTGTAGGCTTGTAGTGTTTTTGAACACTTTTTGCCGGAACATAGGGTGAAATGTGTAAATTTACCAGAACCGGTTTACCTTCATGGATAGAGACATAGCTACCCTTGAAATTGACCTGTCCCAGCTTCATAGACTTTACTTCCGGTCCGGTCAATACAATACCAGCCTCAAAATCATCAATGATTGTGTAGCTAAATCTTGCGTATTTATTTGTGGCTAGTGTAGGCATTGTAGTTTGAGTGTATCACTTTCTATCCATCTTTCAAGTTTTTCCAGCAATTGTTGATAATTTGCCTTTTTTGCCGACTAGCTTTATTTACCGCTTTATTGATAATAGAGTTCTTAAATCTATCCTCAATATTTTCTATATTATTATCTTTTGAATAGACAATCATAAGGTTATTAACAAGTTTCAATTCATCGTAGATTTCATTTGCTGTGTTAGCTTTTAGGTTAATAAAATTTACATAACAGTCTCTGTATTGTTCTAAGGTTTTACAATTAAGATAATTTTGCGGACCGAAGAGTCTTTTATCTTTTCTGCTGGCCGGATATAATGCTGTCAGACTGTTGGATCTTTCATTTACAAATAATTTATACAATAAACAAGACTGGCATTGATTGGAACAGTTACGCACATCTTCAGTGTCATAGATGAACCTTAGCCCTCTCCAGTTATCAAGAATGATAAAATTAAACTTATTTTTTCTAGTAAGCTCTTTAATTATTTTATTAACTTTTCTTATAATAGATAGTTTCATACAAATAAAGTTAGGGCTGAGAAATAGGATTTCCCAGCCCATATTTCTAAAGATAAGGCAGGGGACAGAGTGAATAGCCTCCATTTGGATCACCTTGTCCTTCGATCGTGGCTCGACAACCGCCACGACATTTTTCCCAACGATCACAGGAATGGCATGGTTCACCAACGGTTAGTTGGGTCAAACACAGGCGGTTACAGATGAGCTCTGACTCGAACGCAGTCTTGATCGGATCAGAATCGGTCACTCTTGCCAGTGTCTGGGTACTGTTGGAACAAGCGCGAATATGACCATCAACCCCGAAGTACAGTCCGCGATCGAAGAAAGGACAAGAACCGAAGAGATGGGGCATGAGTAGCTTATCGCGCGGGTTAACGAACTCTGGTGGAGGATCTTGAGTTGGGGCAGACCACCCTTGTCCCCGGCGCTCCAACTCACGAATTAAACCAGCCAGTTCTTCCGCTGATGGAGCGATCTCGAAATAGTCAGGACCGACAGGCTCTCCTGAAGCCATCAGTTCCAGATCAACACCAATATTTCGAGAGCGACAGTAAACGATGTAGTCTGGCACTAGAGGAAGATTAGACTTTCGGATCAAGTTCTGAAGACGGAAAAGCGGATCGCGATATCCGGCTGTTAGGAATATATCGATCGACTGAAACATTTTTCTGGCTGTGGCTGTTGAAGTGCCGATCATCGTAGCTTGAAGTTGTAGTTGTTCAGGATTATTCGGGTTTGCCACGTTGAGCTTACCGGTTATATGCACCTGGCGTTCAAATAACCACCTGGCTAGATCGGGGGTAATCGAAAGCATGTTGGTAAAGACCCAGGGTTGAATGCCTCGTCGGAGAAGCACTTCGACGTATTCTTGAAGATATGGCCACAATAGCGGTTCACCGCCAAGAATATCCATTGTTTCAAGCTCTCGACCGCAGTAGTCACGGCAGAGATCGAGTACTTCGAATGATTGTTTGATTGACATCTCTCCTTGATTGAGAGCACTGCGTCGTACCATATAGCAACCCGGACAACGACACTGACATTTGGTGGTTACCTCGACAATGCCATAACGCAACCCAGATGGAGTAGGTTGCTGGGCATACCTCAAGTCGATATTTTTTCGGCTAGTTTGAGCTGCTACGCCATTACTCATGTCCGCCTCCTAATTGAGAATGAACAGCTAAGCTTCTGCAATATACAAAAGCCCCTTCTCTTTCAAGAAGGGGTTAGGTTCTATTTGGTTAATATAATATCAACGCAACCCTTTCTCGAAAGAAGGATTGCCGTGATGAGCTTTAGTACGATTTATCATTAATTTATATCCGCCTTTACCTTTTGACAGCCACTTGGATATTCTAGCGATTGTAGTCGAGCTTAGCCCAGTGTCTTTGACTATTTGTGAGTAGGGGATTTGCCGGTCCAGCATTTGGGCGGCTTTCCAGCGATTTGAAAATTCTATGATTTCAGGCTCGGTTAACAGGTCACGAAAAAATCGCTTAGTTTCGTCTAAGTTTTTCAGCTTTTGTATGGCTGTGAATAGCTTTTTACTGTCTTGATTGTCCCACTTAGGCATTGGTTTTACTCACTTTAGTTAAATAAATTACTTTAGCTAAGTAAAGTATAGCATAGTCGTATATATTGTCAAGAGTTATCAACAATTGACATTCTAATTAAGCGGGTATATGCTGAAAAAACATGAAATACACAACTGACCAAGTAAATACAGTGGTAGCTAGCCAAAACATTATTGGCATTATTATTACTGATTTAAGAGGTCAGTGTTTGTATGATTAAGTAAGATATCAATTCACAAACAGAGCTGACCTCGAGGTCAGTTTTTTGTTTATGTAATGGTTCTTTAAGGAACGGAAGGAGGAGGGGTCATGAGTTCAGAGCAGGTAACCCAGGATGAGGTCCATTACGCCTTGCTATGCAGGCTGAGCCGCGGTCCATTGCATTGGTCGAGTAATGGTGGCGGAGGTGACCAGACAGCCAAGGTGTCTATCGGTCTTTGTGGCGAGCTGGTTGATGTTACTCTGACTCGCTCAGGCAGATGCACACGAACTGTCGATGGTAGTACTCTGGCTACGATTGATCCGGATAAGATCGTTAATCCGTTTGATCATTGTATGCAGCCGGGATGCTAGGAGCATTTCAAGTGATTGTTCTTTGCGAAGTCCATCTTTTTATAGGTGGACTTTTTTCATACAAGGTAATTTGATACACCTTTTCCGCTCTGGGCGGATACGGTGTACAAGCTTGATTGAACGACATTAGAAGAGACTTATAATCACAATGATTAGTATGGGTATGTGACCCTTGGCTTGACAATCCACAATTAGTAATGTAGACTTATTATATGAAATACAGAGCAGACCAACTGAATCAAACAAGCACTAACCAATACTTATTTGGTTTTTTCTTTTTGCCTGATTCAAAAGGTCAGTTCTTGTATGATTAGATAGTCAAATCATCATAAGAAAGTGGAAAACTGACCTCGGGTCGGTTTTTTTGTGTTTTTGGAGCATTCCGGAAAGAGGAGGGAGATGCTGTGAGATCTTATAAGGCTATTCCAAAAATGGAAATTCAACAGGCTATCTGGCGGGCAGCTGTGCGGCCTGGGTTCAGGTGGTATCAGCCGGATCAGAGCAGTCGAAATGGCTTTTGTACTGATGCAGAATTAGAATTGCGTGATGAGAGGGTGAAAGTAAGGATTTTTCGTTCAGGCAAGTGTGAGCTCAAGGATGGGAGTTTGCTAATCCAGCTCCACCCAAGGTTTCCGCCGCTTAATCCGTTGGCTGAGGTAGTGGATGGATTCTGAGCTACGTTCTTTGGAAGTCTACCTTTATCTATAAGGTAGACTTTTTTAATTAAATGATTATTTGATAAAATGTGATGACAAAACACTAGTATATAGCTTTATATAAATGGATTGCCACTTTTCTTTTAGCCCCGCACCACATTGGGTACGGGACAAGAAATAAAAGATAGCAGACCCGTCCCGCTTGCGAGTGTTAGCGAGTCGGGCGGGGAAAGAAATCCTGGGGGAAATATTCGCTCTCATTAGCATTACTACCTTGCATTGCATGGCTTGATGCTCAGATTTCCCCCAGACCCCCCCCCGTCTGTGTGGCATCTAATTCATGCTAAATTAATATAAAATAATTTGTTTTACATGGCCATTGTTAGTATAGTGTTTTTTATTGTATAATAAGTTAATGATTAAGGAAGAAATCGCCAAACAATTAAAACGAGTTTGCCTGGAACAGTGGCCGGAATTGAAAGATAAACTGTCTGATGATTTTTTTATTAAATCTGTTGATTATACAAAAGATGATAAATTTGGTGATGTATCTACCACGGTAGCTATGCAGCTATCAAAGAAGATGTCACAGAATCCGCTTGAGTTGGCTGATGCTATAACGAATAATTTGAGCCAAAATTTTAAAAAAAAGATAGTACGTGTTGAGGTTGTCGTTCCTGGATTTATAAACTTCTATCTAAGCAAGGCTTGGCTGGGTAGTCAGGTAGGAATGATTACAGAGCTGGATCGCTCTTATGGAAAGGCGGATAAAGGACAGAAGGAAAAAGTACAAGTGGAATTTATTTCTGCAAACCCAACCGGTCCTTTACACTTGGGTAATGGGCGTGGTGCTTTTATGGGAGACACATTAGCCAATATCTTGAGCAGCCAGGGATACAAAGTCCAGCGGGAATACCTGATAAATGATATCGGCAACCAAGTTGAGCTATTAGCTGAGTCTGTGATCAGAAGATATTTTCAAAACCAAGGCTTAAAGGTTGATTATCCTGAGCGATGCTATCAGGGTAAGTATGTTACAGTTCTGGCACGAGATATGAAGCTGGGTGATGTAAAGCTGCGTGATATTAATCGGATCAAGAAACGTATAAGGCAGAAGGTCTTGAAACTAATGGTGGCTGAAATACAAAAGCTAACCCAGGAAAAGCTGAATATTAAATATCACAAATGGTTTTATGAAAGCGACCTATATAGCAAAGGAACTACCAAGGAAGTAATGACGAGCCTCCAGCAAAAAGATTTATTGTATAAGAAAGATGGAGCTAAGTGGGTCAAGACCTCAGAATATGGTGATGAAAAAGACCGCGTTATTGTCAAAGCCAACAGGGAATATACCTATTTCATTTCTGACATAGCCTATCATTGGGACAAGTTTGTTAATAGAAAGTTTGATCGAGTAGTAAATATCTGGGGCGCTGATCATCAGGGTCATGTCATACGAATGCAGTCGATCAAGAAAGCCATGGAAATGCCGGGTGATTTGGATATTATAATTGTACAGCTGGTTCGGCTGATCTCTCAAAAACAGGAAGTTAAAATGTCCAAACGTAGCGGCACCTTTGTTACGTTGGAAGAGCTGGTCAGCGATGTCGGTCTGGATGTGGCCAGATTCTTCTTTCTTATGAGGGCCGCTGATACGCATATGGACTTTGATCTGGATTTGGCAAAAGAGAAATCAGAGAAAAACCCGGTGTATTATGTACAATATGCTCACGCGCGTATCTGTAGTATAATAAAACAGCCAGAGCTCAAGAAGAAACAAAAGAAACCGATTACGAGGCTAATCTATGACCACAGGTCAGAGTATGAGCTGATAAAAGAGCTGGTACGTTACCCCGACTTACTAAGTGATATTAGCCAGACATATGAAGTCCACCGTTTACCGTTTTACACAATCAAATTAGCGGAATTATTCCACAATTTTTACGCGCAGTGCAGAGTGATTGACAATGGTGATGTAAATCATTCCCGAGTAGCCCTGGTCAAAGCCACGCGAATAGTTTTGCGCAACAGCCTGAAAATGATGGGCGTTTCGGCACCCACAAAAATGTAAATATAATAAAATGAAAGAAACTGAGAGACTATTAGAAAACAAAATTGCTGTCGTGACTGGAGCTTCAAGTGGGATTGGTAAGGCCATTGCACTTCGATTTTCTTCTGAGGGTGCTAGAGTGATAGTCTCATCGCGAAACCTCTCTCGGTGTGAGGAAGTGGTGGAAAAAATACAACGGGACAATAATGTAGGCGTTGCAATATCGTGTGATGTTAGAAAAGAGGAAGACGTAAAAGGACTTTTTGATCAAGCTGTTTCAGAGTATGGTGGTATCGATATTGTAATAGCGAATGCGGGGATTAGTGGGGGTAGCAAGATGATTGAGGAACATACGATTGAGGAGTGGAACCAAGTGATGGAAACAAATCTTACTGGAGTGTTCCTAACTGCTCGAGAAGCATATCGGAGAATGAAGAAATGCGGAGGTCATTTAATCCTTATGAGTTCCCAGGCAGGGGTTGAAGGGTATGCCAAAAAAGGTCTTTATTGTGCGACCAAGTTTGGTGTACGTGGGCTTGGACATGCTATGGCAGAAGAAGGCAGGGAACACAAGATTATAGTTTCAACAATTTGTCCTGGAACGGTTGATACTCCAATTCTAGCTGCGTCTAATACAAAAGTTAAGCATCCAATGAGTCCAGATGCTATTGCTGATGCTGCTGTCTACTTGGCACGTCAAAGAGGCAATTCGATGGTTCGCGACTTAATCGTAGAAAGAATGAACCTAGGATAGATTCTTTATTCGTGGAAAACAGTAAGCCAGATAACATAGTAAATATCACATAATTAATATATAGTTGGAGGGAATATGAGAATAGGAATAGATTGTAGAACAATATTAAATCCCAAACGAGGCGAACGGGCCGGCGTGGGTCATTATTCGTATTACCTGGTAAAAAATATTCTAAAACAGGACAAGCGGAACGAATATGTCTTGTTTTTTGATTACCGTTTTCAAAATACGCACGAGTTCAAGCAAAAAAATGTCAAAATAAGATGTTTCCCGTTTTCCCAATACAAGAAATTTCTGCCCTTCAGTTACTCGCATATGCTGATCGCTGCTTTTCTAAAACGAGAGAAGCTGGACCTCTATCATTCACCTGCCAATGTTATTCCCTATTACTATAACGGGCCATCGGTAGTAACGGTGCATGATCTGGCTATCTATCGTCATCCGGAATGGTTTCCTCGAGGCCAGAAATTCAGCATCTCTGTCCTGGTTCCGCGCAGTCTCAACAAAGCTCTCCGTTTGATTGCAGTATCAGAAGCGACCAAGAAAGATATTGTCAAAGTGTTCAAAGTTCCTCAAAAGAAAATACAGGTTGTCTACGAGGGTGTTTTACATGAGACTACCAAGACAACCGATCTGGCCATCACACACAAGCATGGTATAAAGGGCAAGTATCTGCTCTATGTCGGTACGATCGAGCCAAGAAAAAATCTGGTACTATTGGTCAGAGCCTTCAGTAAGCTGGTTAAGAAGAGCAAAGCCATGTCAAAATACACCTTAGTACTAGCCGGACATCGGGGCTGGAAGAGCGATAAGATATTCAAAGAGATAAAGAAGCAAGGCTTGGAAGAGCAGGTCAAATACCTGGACTACGTCTCACACGAGGATAAGCTGGCATTGATGAAGCACGCCACGGTGTTTGTATTCCCGACACTCTATGAAGGCTTTGGACTGCCTGTCCTGGAAGCAATGAATCAGGGTACACCGGTGATTAGTTCTAATGCCTCATCTGTACCCGAAGTAACAGGTTCAGCAGCTGTATTGGTAAATCCCAAGAGTGAAACTGCCCTGACAGAAGCCATGAAAAAAGTGCTGTCTTCATCCGCTTCGAGAAAGAAATTAGGCAGAAATGGGATCGAACAAGCCAAGAAATTCCGCTGGAGCAAATGTGCTAAAGAAACAATCCAGATATATCGCGAGGAATTCAAAAAACTCCCTAAAAAGAAAAAACCGGTAGATAAGCCCAGCAAATCCGCTAGAATCAAAAAGCTTATTCCGAGATTTCGGAAGAAGAAAAAGTCTTAGGGGATAGTCCTAAAACCTAAATAAACAGCTATATATGCGTAGATATGGTGTTTTTGTTGGATTTATTGGAAAATGGAGGGGTAAATAAACGTACATCCCGACGTAATATTAGGTGAGACTAGTAAAAATGGCTAATTAGAGCCTTTTATTATTCCAATCATTTAGATTTAAATATCTCTAATTCTAACCACTTGACAAGTATTAGATATAAATATATAATATACTTATGGCATTAGATTTAAACATTACTTAACTCTAACCTGTATATACTATGAAAAACAAACCCAATACACCATTCGAGCTTCCTCTCTTACCACCAAGTATAGATTACTCTCTTCTTGTTTCTGATATGTCAAAAGCGCATATTGCTATAGCGCGATTAGACGAAACTCTTTTACATTTACTAAACCCAGGTATAATAGAGCGTACGTTTCTTACTCAAGAGGCGGTTTTGAGTTCACAGATTGAAGGAACGCAAGCAACATTAGAAGAGGTTTTTAAAGAAGAAGCTGAAGCAAAAAATAAAACTGATGAAACCACCAAAAAAATGCAAGAAATACGTGAGGTTATTAACTATCGCATGGCAATAAGCGAAGGTGTAAGTCTTGTAGAAAAAGATAATCCACTTGCAGAAAATACTGTAAAAAAATTACACAAAATACTCCTTCATTCAGTACGTGGAAAGACGAAAGCACCGGGAGAGTTTCGTAAAAGCCAAGTCCATATAGGCCCACCGGGCACACCCTTAGCTGAGGCAACATTTGTACCTCCCGTTCCCACAGCCATCCCAAGTCTATATAGCAACTTTGACAAGTATTTCAATACGCCAGATGCTGAAATTGATCCACTAGTACAAATTGCTGTTGCACACTATCAATTTGAGGCAATCCATCCTTTCAATGATGGTAACGGTCGTGTGGGCCGTCTTCTAATCCCTCTATTTTTATTCCAAAGAAAATTACTCTCACATCCATATATGTATCTAAGTAAATACTTCGAAAGATACCGGCGTGATTATTATGATTTACTTGCAGATGTAAGTTATAAGCAAGCTTGGACCCCATGGCTTAGATTTTTTCTTAATGGTCTTGCTAAACAAGCAGATGAAGCACGCATGGTTGCCAGAAAAATCGTAGAAACACAACAAAAATTTCATGCTATTCTTAGTAAATTTCAGTCACCATATGCACTCAACCTACTTGATGCATTGTTTGGGTACCCTATATGTAGCACAAAAAAAATGAAGGAAATTGCCAATATTTCAAACACACAAACACTTATCAATTTAATTAAAAAATTTGTAAAGTCTGGAATTTTGGTAGATACGACACCCGATAGAAAACGTAATAAAACATATGCGTTTTTGCCGTTACTGGAAATACTTGAAAATAATAGAGATGATAGTTAGTAATCACAACTAATATGAAGAAGAAAAAATTTATGGGAATAGACTTTTGAACGCAAATAAACAGCTTTATTCGTATAGATATAGTGTTTTTGTTGGATTTGTGGGAAAATGGAGGTGGACAATGAACGATTGCGTATGATTGTTTATTGCATATAATACTTGAAATTTATGAAACAAAAAAGAAAATACATTCAAAGTACAAAACGTACTATTTGTGCGCATGCTGATTTATTTAATACTGCATTTGAATTATTCTTAAGAGGGAAAGAGAACAAACGAGGATCTATTCATTTATTTCGCGCAAGTAATGTTTTTACTGCATTTGCTCTGGAGGCATTTTTAAATCACGCTGGGGAAGAAGTTTTTAGTAAAAAATGGACTGAGCTCGAACGTAGTACTCCCCTTGGGAAGTTAATTATTCTTTGTGAAAAACTAGATATTAAAATAGATTGGGGAGAGTCGCCATGGAGCACTGCAAAGACAATATTCAAAATGAGAAATGCTTGTGCACATGGTAGGGATCAGACAAAAAAAGAACGAAAAATCATAACTACTATAGATAAGTGGTATTTGTTAGAAGGTCAGTGGGAAAAATTAAGTACGGAAGGAAATGTAGAACGTATACAAAAAGATATTACAAAAATAATGGAGATGATTTGGAAAAAGTTGGGTAAAAATGAAGGAATACTTTTTGATATAGGTCCACAAGTCACGTGGAGGGGAGAAATATAATTATTACTTACTCATCCATACCCCTAAAATTTAAGACGTAGGGTAGCCTATAACGTTGCATAATAGACATCTTTAACTTCATGTTTATGTCTCACATATTTTCATATACCGAGGGTGTAAATTATGTTTTGTAGGGTAGTGAGCCTTTCATTTAATTAGAAAGAAAACTTTACATTAGACTTGACAAGTATTTCTGCATTGTATATACTGGGAATGTAAGCAATTAATCTAACTATTATGATCAATAATACTATTGTGAACGATATTAATAAACACGCAAACGATGAAGGCAGTGGCTATCCCAACTGGTACTGTGGCATAGCAACCGACCCAATCCAGCGTCTTTTTAGTGAACATAATGTACCTAAAGGTGAAGGCCAAGCATGGTGGATTAAAGGGAACGCAGGAAGTGAGCAAAATGCTCGTGATACAGAGGACTATCTTCTTCAGCTAGGGTTTGATGGTGGTGCTGGCGGTGGCGATTATGCTTCTACTCACGTTTATGCCTATAAGAAGATTCTTGGGGTAACACAAGAATAAATACTAATCAAGAAGAGAGGAGGAACATAATATGTTTGGTAAATTTATACGGCAACAGCGCTCTAAACATGATATGACTCAAGAACATCTGGCGTCACAACTTGGTATTTCTCGTCCTACCTATACGCAAATTGAGCGCGGAGAACGAGATTTAACAATAAATGAAGCCAAAGAGCTTGCGAATATATTTGATATGACTCTAGAAAATTTTATTGCAAAAGAAGAACCGAAAAGGAACGTGTCTCTTGAAAAAATATCAGCAAAGAAATCAAACGATCTCCAAATTCGCGTTACAAAAAAAAATCTTGAAAAATTTAAACAAGTTTTGCTCTATGTTCTGAATAAGGTCGGTGGAAAGCCGAATGTTGGTGAGACTGTACTTCATAAGTTACTCTATTTTATCGATTTTGATTATTACGAAAAATTTGAAGAAAACTTAATGGGTGCTACATACATTAAAAATCATCATGGTCCTACTTCAGTTGAACTTGGTACAATTATTAATGACATGCAGGAAAACGGAGAACTAGAGGCTGTAAACAGTCAGTATTTTAAATATCAGCAAAAGAAGTTTCTGCCACGAAAACGGCCCAACCTTGAAATATTATCTGCGCGTGAAATTGAGCACATTGACGATGTATTAGCGCGCTTATCAGATAAAAATGCTATAGAAATAGAAAATTATTCACACGAAGACATTCCATGGAAAACTGCGCAAGACGGCAAGCCGCTTTCTTACGAGAGTGTCTTTTACAGGGATGAAAGATACTCTGTAAGGAATTATGTTGATGAACTTTGATGAGTTAAACAAATTTAGTAAGGAATTAAAGAGACTTAGGAAAAAATATAAATCACTTCCCGACGATTTAAAAGAATTCCAGGCTGTAATTTCTATTACCCCCCTTGGTAATAGCAAGCATTTTAATGTTATTACACAAACTGAAAATTTGCATATTATCAAAGCCAGATTGTTTTGCAGATACTTAAAGGGATCATCATTACGTGTCATATACTCATATTCTGAAAGAGAGCAGCAAATTATTTTTGTAGAAGTTTATTTCAAAGGCGACAAGGAAAATGAAGATAGGAGTAGGATTAAAGAACACTTGAGTAATTACTGCAACTAAATTGAATTAAAACAACAACAAAAACTATGGATACAAGCCCCCCAAGACCAGAAATCTTACAAGCCTTTAATTTATCAGGAAAACCGATACGTATTTCTGGTGGCCAAGGAACGTGCTATCAAGTTGGTAGTGCGGTACTTAAGCCAATTGAGAATGAAGAGGAATCAAACTGGATTGCAGACCTGAACGCGAAGCTCGTGAATGATGCATTTAGCGTTCCGAAGTATATCCGAGCAGAAGATGGCTCATGGGTTGTGAATGGCTGGGTGGCGTATGAATTTGTTGAAGGCAAACACAAAGCTGGAAACTACGCTGAAGCAATTATAATAAGCCAAGAGTTCCACAAAGCGCTTGTGGGAATTCCAAAACCCACTTTTTTCGAAAAGCGTAACAATGTCTGGTCTGTAGCTGACAGAATTGCCTGGGG
>JAHIZJ010000129.1 GCA_018814765.1 Patescibacteria group bacterium | reverse complement strand
CGCTTCCAGGAATTGGTTTTCTTTCTTTAGGACTTTATTCTTTTGTTGAAGGTCAAGGTTTCTGTCCCTTAATTCCTGTATTTTTGTATAACCCGGTAAAAATATTATTAGTATTACTAATCCTGCCCCTAAAAAGGGGACAGTTTTATTAAAGATCATTGTTAAAATAGTTTTCCTGCGTATACAGCCTTGTCGGCCAATTCTTCTTCAATTCTTAGAAGCTCATTATATTTACAGATCCGGTCAGTTCGCGATAAAGATCCGGTCTTGATCTGTCCGCATCCCGAGGCTACAGCAAGATGCGCAATAGTTGTATCTTCGGTTTCTCCGGAGCGGTGTGAAATTATCGCCTTATACTTATTTTGATGGGCGATTTCTATTGTCTCTAAGGTTTCTGAGAGGGAGCCGATCTGGTTTACCTTTATAAGAATAGCATTGGCAATTCCCTTGGCAATCCCATCTTTAAATATTTTGGGGTTAGTGACAAAGATGTCATCGCCGACCAGCTGCAAATTAGCGCCCAACTCGCGGGTTAATTTCTGCCATCCGCTAGCATCATGTTCAGCTAACCCGTCTTCAATGGAAATTAACGGGTACTTTTTTGACCAGTTGGCGTAAGTAGCTATTAAGTCGCTAGCCTTCTTTGGCGCGCCTTCAAAATTATAGATTCCATTTTTGAAGAAGGAACTGGCTGCGCAGTCAAGCGCCAGGCTAATTTCTTTGCCGGGCTTGTATCCGGATTTCTCAATAGCTTGTATAATCAAGGCCAATGCTTCTTCGTTGGAATTGAGGCTTGGAGCGAATCCGCCCTCATCCCCAACTGATGTAGACAGTTTTTTGGATTTAAGTAGTGATTTCAGGTTATGAAAGACCTCTGTGGCCATTCTCAGCGCTTCGGAAAACCTGTCCGCGCCTACAGGTATAATCATAAATTCTTGGATATCCAGATTATTATCTGCGTGCATACCGCCGTTTAGAATATTCATTAAAGGGACAGGCAGGATGTTTGCTTGAACGCCTCCGATAAATTTATAAAGAGGCTTATTTGCCGCTAATGCACCAGCTTTGGCTACGGCTAAAGAGACTCCTAATATGGCATTAGCTCCTAACTTGGATTTATTCTCTGTGCCATCCAGCGCAAATAGAACCTTATCTATGGCCTGGAAATCCGGTTCCTGACCCAGGATCTTAGCGGCAATGGGGCCGTTGACATTACTTACAGCCTTAAGTACGCCTTTGCCGAGGTACTTGTTTTTATCTCCATCGCGCAGTTCTAGGGCTTCATTATCTCCGGTAGAGGCGCCTGAGGGTACGGCTGCCCTGCCTAATATGCCATTATCCAATAAGATATCTACTTCTATTGTGGGATTTCCACGTGAATCCAGAATCTGCCTTGCTAAGGCCTTGGTAATTTTTGCCATATCCACTTCTCCTTATACAAAATCCATTCAAGTTAGATTTCAATATTATACAATTAAATTAGCTCAAGTCAAGAGAATTAGGAATGGTCTTAAGTCAAAGCAGAACTTTCCCTGCCAAGAAAAGGTTTGACTTAAGGTATTAGTTGTGATATTTTTAATTTACCCTTGTGACTGGGCACTGCCAATGCCTAACCTATTTTTTAAGGGTTTCTGCGAGGTTTAGTAGTTTAGTTAAGAAAAAGGATAACGATATGGATTGGAGAAAAATACGTTTTTACTTTAAATTATACTGGATCAGAATTCTGGTAATTACCGGTATAATAACTTTATTTATTTCTTTGGTTGTTGTTTTGATCAAAGGCGTAAAGGCTTGGAATGAAGCAGAGTCATACCTGCGTCAGACACAGCTTGCCTCTCTTCCTCTCCAGATGTTTTCCTGGGGGGTTATGGGTGTTATCCAGGCAATCGTTTTTTCCTATATGTACTACTGGATGTTTTTTAAACGCGGGGCGCAGTCTTTTTCCCAGACAGCCAAGAAGAGCATTGCCGGAGAAGAGTTAGGAATAACCTGGAAAGATGTTATTGGCATGGAAGAGGCTAAGCAGGAGGCGTACGAGGTAGTTAATCTTATAAAAGACAGGGCGCAGCTACAGCAGATCGGAGGAAAGATCCTGCGGGGTTTATTGATGCTCGGGCCCCCGGGTTGCGGCAAGACTTATCTGGCTAAAGCCATTGCCACTGAATCCAACATTCCGTTTATGTCTATGTCCGGTTCAGAGTTCATTGAAATGTTTGTAGGCGTGGGTGCCAGCCGTATCCGTAAACTCTTTAAGCAAGCCCGTCAACTGGCTTATACTGAAGGCGGTTGTATAATATTTATTGATGAACTTGATGCGGTAGGCGCGCAGCGGTCAGTTGACCGTGGTTTTGGCGGCCAGACCGAGTCCAACACCACCTTGAATCAGCTTTT
>JAHIZJ010000015.1 GCA_018814765.1 Patescibacteria group bacterium | reverse complement strand
GCTGGACGTTTATGACTGTGGAGTCTTGATTAAAACGGCTAATGGCTTGCTCTACAGATTCGTGTTCAGCTAAAGATAGTTTATAGAATGGTTGAGCTGAGCTGGTAAGCTGTTTTGCGCTACTGACGTTAAAACGACTTGTTATGGCTGTTGAGCTGGCTTGAGGCGAAGGAGAAAATTGAACCAGGACTTCACCTTTAACGTACGCCGGTGGAGCAGCTAAGATGGGCTGTGCTAGCTCAAGTATAAAGACAACGCTCGCAAGTAATATTGTGTATTTTTTCATGTATATATTCTACCACCCCCCCACCCTTTGAGCAAAAAGGGTGGGGGGGCATTGACAACAAATAGAGAGATTGATAAAGTGGGCCTAGCATTTGTTGGTATCGGCCCTGGGAGATAGGAGGAAGTATGTCTGAAACGATAACACTAAATCTTGAACAGCCCGTCGAGCTGAAGGAGTTGAGTGGCAGTGGGGATCAAACTGCTTCTGAGCCGGTGACACAGGACCCCGGAACTTATGAGTTCGTCGAGGTGCCAAACCCATTTTTCGGGGCGAAGGGCTCGGCATGGTTGGTTCTAGCTGAGGAAGGTAAGCCTAAAGAGCCTCGTATTGGAGATAGTCGGTTTCAGCTTCTGCGCAGACCCGATGTAAGCGAGGTCAAGCCACCCGCTTCGACAGAGCTAGTCAGTCCACCGGAAACTGAAGCGTCGTAAGTCGATGTCATTTCGAGCCGTCTGGTATTCTCCAGCGGCTTTTTTTCTTTGGGTCAAACTATTCTAACGAGCAAGAGAAACTTAAATACATAAATTAACATTTTCTTCAGCCATACCAAAGAACCCTGCGAAGTTGCTTGTATAACCGATAACAATACTTTTGGCAGACGAAGCGGGGTTCTTTTCTTTACATTGAATCAATAATATCGGAATATAAATCTTTAGATTTATCAGAAAGCCGAGCACCGTTTTGGTAAAGCTGAAGCTTTACAATCCAAAGTCAACCGGACTAAAACGGGAGATGGCAGATCCTTTTAAAACAGTTTGCCGAGTGTCCCTGCTCGGCGGGTTACTGACTGCCAGAGCGCGGAGACTCTGGCAGCTGATATAAGGAGGTAAATCTCGATTATGTAAACTACGAAATGCTGATGTTTATTAACTATGGTGAATGTCTATTGCTCAGCTACCTTGGTTGATGGGGAGATGCCCCGCTTAACGGGGTATGACAGCATGAGTGGAAAAGATGTGATTATATGATTTGACTATTAATAGTGACAAGAGATAAACTAAGGGCGTGCTAACATGGCGTTAAAACCATGTCTAGCAAAAAGGGGCTTTTATAGGCCCCTTTTGAAATACTGCCTTTTTATTAAAAAAGTGTTATAATATTAACGACAGATAAAAATCGTGGAGGATAAACTATGTTTACATATAGAAATCAGCTAACCAGCTTTTTTGAGAAAAGCTTTTTTATTAACTAATATTAAACAATGCCTAATTTATCAAAACCTCCGGCCAAGAAAAAAATTGAGACCAAGGTAGCAGTACGCTTAAGTCAAACCGTAGCTGTTGTAGCGGCTGTGATGATGATTGGTGTTATTGGTGTGTTTTTCTTTTATACATTTAACGAGAGACAGCCGGTCGGGAGTTTAAAAGGAGTAATTTCTCTATTAACTTCTTCTTTGAAGTCGAGAACAGCGCAATTTTCACCGGGATTTCCTAGGGTTGCCATGTTTACACAGCAGAACACCCCTAGCGATGAACATATTGATGAGATTCAAAAAAGTGATGTATGGTTTGTCAGTCGGAGAACCGATCTAAACCAGATTCTCGAGGTAAAAGAAGCAAACCCGGATATAAAGGTTATTGCCTTTAATGATCTTCTTTGTGGTATCCCTGAGGCATTGGGAGAGGAACCAAATATAGACAAAGGGCTTGACTACACACTTTGTGATACTGATGAAAATTTTCACGAAACACATTTTTTTGATTGCGAACTATATAGCTGGCTGGAGGAAAATGACGAAGGAAACGGCGCCTGGCTATACAGAGAAGATGATGGCAAGAATTATGTTGGCTTTCAGGGGAACTGGATGTCCTTAATTGAACCAAATTTATCCGATGATGCGCCTGAAGACGACCAAGGCAGAAGATTTTCGGAGTTTTTTCCGGACTTTGTTAATGAGAGTATATTTGAAAACGGTTTTGACTATGCTCGGGTTGATGAATGGGATGGAGTTATGTTTGACTGTGCCGGGAGCTTAAATTGGACAGTTAATGCATTTAACGAAGGAAAGAAACCAGACTTTGATAGAGATAACGTAGGAGAAAGCTTTTATCCCAAATGGGAAGATGAAGGCGAAATAATGTTTAGTAATCTGCGAGACTATGCCGGCAATAAAGACGTTTTCGGAGTAAACGGTGTGCATTGGTGGAGAGATTATATGAACATGTATATGATTGAGCACCTTGATACGAGAAACCCTTGGGCCTGTAATGAGGCAGAGGGCGATATAGAAAACAGAGCCTGTCATTGGCAAACATCAATGATGGGATACACATTCGCTGGTGATAAGCATGGCTATCTGATCGTGGAAGATGATTATTTTACAAAGCCATATAATATTGGCTTAATAAGTGTGGGTTGGCCATGTGAGGATGAAGCTGGCGTTGGTTTGGCCGCGTGTCATGAAGAGGGGGAAGAGCCTACTGATGAACAAATGAAAGCCTTTCATCAATTTGAACGATTCTGGCTAGGCACGACAATGCTGGGAGACGGATATATTTCCCTGAACCAGAATCCTCCATCAGCTTATGTGCATACTCATTGGTCGCCCTATTTCGATAATGGAAACGCCAATACTGCTAATTACCTGGGTCAGGCAAAAACTGAATGTCAAATGATTTTGGAAAATGGAGAGTTGACGGACTGTACATTTAGAAATTATCAGGAGGATTATATAGGAGTTTACCGACGTGACTTTGAAAAAGGCATTGTCTTGGTAAATCCATCAACTGAAACGAGAGAGGTTATTTTGGAACATAGTGGTTTCCAAATATTGCCAGTGACTGAG
>JAHIZJ010000103.1 GCA_018814765.1 Patescibacteria group bacterium | reverse complement strand
CACGCTCGCTCGCAACATCGTATATGCCGAAACGATATGCAAAATTCGCTTCGCTCTTTTGCATATCGTGCGGCGGGTACCCCCCCTGATGCACTCGTTTGCTCCGCGAACATCGCACATCAGCGGGTATCCAAAATGTCTGCCCTCCGCCAAAGGCGGATGTCAGCCACTTCGGATCACCCGCCGCACGATATGACATTTGTTTTCGTTGATATATTACCATTAACAAACCAGTGACCTATGATATCAATCACAATACAGGATAACCAGCACAAACAGTATAAGTTACAAATTAACCCTGATAGCCTAAAGAAGGAAAAAAAGACGGAAAAACAACGTGGAAAATCGAACATGAAGTTCTGGATGGGGATAAGCGAATTGGATTCGGACATTTTGAAGCTAAGTGTATGCAGAATCATGAACATTTATCAGATGACAAAATATTAGAAGTTCTACTTAAATTAAATAGTGAAAGGATTATTAGTGATATAAATAATCAGTCAGATATAGAAAGTGTTCTCTATAACGTAAATATCACTGACTGTACAAAGTAATGAAACGAAAAAAAACACCATATAACACGGGCTAGCCGGTTCGTGGACTAAATAATATTCATAATAATTATCAACAATTCTATGAAAAACTTCCTTGAATTCATTCTCTTAACTGCTATTGGGTTAGTCATAATAATCTTTGTAGATGATATTAAATGGTTCTTGTTTTATTTCTTCCTCTGCGTGCTTTGGGTCGGTTTCCAGATAAGTCGTCAGGTTGAATTTAACAGAAAAATGCTTCGAGTAACGCGAGTTGGTAACGATGTTAAATTACTAGCACTTGCGGAGGCGCTAAAAGTAAGCCGTGAAGATATGAAAAAAATCTTCTCAAACATGAAGCAGAATACTGATAAAAAGGACATAGAATCACTAAAAAAAGATACACGAGATGTTACAGGTGCAATCATTGTTGATGACTTAGAACTGTAATATTATTTAGCCCACTCACCCAAATTGCTTCTTCATTCCGGCGGTTTGCTCCGCACAATTCTACCGCCTCCATTCCGTCGCAACTTCGGCTAGCCCGAAACGTTGTGGTATATATTGACCCCGAAGGGTTATACTTTATAAATATTCATTATTTACAATAATAATATTAGGGGTTTACAATGTCAATATTAATGGTTTACAATGTATAATATGGATAACAATAACGCTAAAATAAAGGATTTTATACTAAATGAGGTCGAAAAACACGAAATGGATCTAGTTATATTTTTGGCAAAAAACTTCAACTTTTCTAGACAAAGAGCACATACATACGTTACAAGAGAGGTAAAAAATGGCAATTTGATTAAAATAGGCCAGACAAGAGCAACGCGTTATTTTCTTGCTGGCGGGAAACATATAGAATTTTCCGTAAAAATTAAACCAGGTCTAGCGGAAGATCAAGTCTGGTCTAAATATGTAAAGCCAATAATCTCACGCTTTGGTAACAACATACAAAGTATTTCTGCATATGGATTTACAGAGATATTTAACAACGCAATTGACCACTCAGATGGGAGTGTTGTTTATACTGGCATAACGATAAAAAACAATAAATTAGTTATTGTAATTATGGATAACGGTGTTGGGATATTTAATAAAATAAAAAATGCTCTTAATTTAGAATCTGTTAGAGAATCTATACTACATCTTTCCAAAGGTAAATTTACTACCGACCCAACAAAACATACAGGCGAAGGAATATTCTTTACATCCCGTTTGTTTGACACTTTTTCAATCTTATCTAGTGACATGTATTATAGTTTCAAAAATGAAGATTGGTTTTTATCTCCAGAAATAAATAAAAAGTTTGGCCAAGGTACTTATATTAGAATGACAATTTCTGTTGATTCAAAAAAGACTCCAAAAGCAATATTCGATAAATATACCGATGAAGAAATTGGTTTTGGAAAGACAATCGTTGGAGTAGCGCTTAGCTCTGACTCTAATGATCCGCACGTATCAAGGTCACAGGCAAAGCGATTGCTAATGGGTCTAGATAAATTTAAAACAATTATCTTGGACTTCAAAGGAATTAACTCAGTAGGCCAAGCATTTGTAGATGAGATATTTCGTGTTTATAAAAATGAACACCCGAATATTATTATTCAGTATGTAAATGCAAATAATGATGTGAAGTTTATGATAAAGAGGGGATTATCAAAATAAAAGCTGTACGAAATATTCAATCGTAATAATTTAATTATTTACATAACGAGTCTATTAAACCGAGTTATTATGTCTACACAATTTAGTAATCAGAAGACAGAACAACCCTCACGGAAGATCCATAATAAAATATTTTATCCATTGATTGTTATTGCAAACATTGGACTAATTGCATGGCTTCTTTACTATCTTGCTTCAGTCTTTGAACTGATAACAGGGATACATCTATGGAAAGGCGCTGATGCTGATAATGCATTTTGGGGAGTAGTTCCATTTGTTATAATTTTAATTATTTTTTTGGGACTCAATGTCTATCTCTTTTCATTAAGAAATGCAGGTAATCTTAAGAAATTTCTTTTTATTACTTTAGCAATTGGAGTGATTGAGATTCTCTTTATTGTGACATAAATTAGTAGCAAAACTTTGTTTATATATTACATACGTTAAGTTGAGATATTTAAACTAAAATTTTTTAAATGACAAATAATAAAAATACACCCAGAGTAGGCTTGGGAGTTATTATCGTAAACCACGAGGGTAAAGTACTTGTTGGTAAAAGAAAAAATAGTCACGCCCCATTTTACTCTATTCCAGGTGGTCATCTCGATCCCGGTGAAACATTTGAAAAAGGGGCTATCAGAGAAGTCAAGGAAGAGACAAGCTTGGATATTAAAAACCCGAAAGTCATTGCTGTTACCAATAATTTAGAAACATATCGCAATGAAGGATTACACTATATTTCAATCGCCTTAATTGCTAAAGAATTTTCCGGAGTGATAAAAATAATGGAACCAGATAAATGCGAAGAATGGTTATGGGTAGATCCAAGCAATCTTACAACACCACACTTTGAAGCAAGTCGAATGGCAATAGATTGTTATCTAGAAAAAGTGTTCTATAAAATATTTTAATAAGGCAGTATAAAAAATGACGGGAAGAAGATGGTTCCTCTCCCCGTCGACGAGACTCTTACCCGATATTCACACGGGCACAAGTGAGGCAAAGTTCATAGAACGGAGCCCCACACGCCTTCAAGGCGGCCTCGGGACCGAACCTTTCGGTTAGGTGTCATGAGCCTCTACCTGATCAAGTAGATGAATGATAACAAACATATTGAATTGGTCAAGTACAAAATCAGGATCTTGACAAAACATTTGATTGACTTTAATAGATTTGTTAGAATAAAAAAATGGAATATGAAGAAGAAAGACCTTTTTACCGTGTATTTTTAGTAATCTATTTGGTATTTATAACGGGTATTATGGGAATTTCTGCCATGGTAATCGGATTAAATGGTGAAAATTCTTTATTATATTATCTATTAATTACATTTGAGTGGTTAGTGATAATGTTCTTTGTTATGTCTTATTGGAAATATTCAATTGAAATTTCAGGTGGAGACATAATATTTGGTTTTGGGTTTATGAAGAAGAAAATTCCCCTGAAAGACATTGTAAAAACAGACATAGTTAATATATCATCCAAAGGACACTATAATTATGGCATGTTTTCAAAACCAAAAGAAAAATTAAAAATCTACGCTGCCTTTAATGGCCCGGCATTGCAATTGACGGTAAAAAATAGTATATTTAGATATATCATATCGACAGAACATCCGAATCAATTACGAGATGTTTTGAAATAATAATTAAAAACTCCACATGGAAGGGGGTGAATGTAGTGATTAAATTTGACGAAGGTACACCAGAAGTTCCTGATATGCCTGACACAGAAGCTCCTACAGAAGAAACTCCAGAGGCTGATGATGCTGAATAACAACTAGTTAGATTACAAAAAGGGTCGAGGCAACAAATAACAGTCTCGATCTTTTTTTGGACATTTATAAGAATTCTGATATAATGCTTCTATGCATCAAATAGAACTAAGAAACGTTAATAGGGTTTTTAATAAGAATACAGATAATACATTCCAGGCCTTAAAGGGAATAAACATGATAGTTGAGCCTGGTGATTTTATTTCAATTATGGGGCCGTCAGGTTCTGGCAAATCAACGCTCATGAATATTATTGGCATGCTTGATGTTGCTGATAGTGGCAGTTATTGGTTAAAAGAGGTTGATATTACCAAGACAGAAAAATCTGAACTACCCATGATGAGGCGTCAAGAAATTGGTTTTGTGTTCCAGACATTCAATTTATTAAATAGATTATCTGTTTATGAAAATGTACGGATGCCATTAATTTATTCAAAAAAGAAATACGGCAAGAGGAGTAAAGTGGATGAACTTATTAAAATGGTTAATCTAGGCCATAGAAGAAACTATCTACCGGTAAATCTGTCGGGTGGAGAAAAACAAAGAGTTGCCATAGCTAGAGCGCTAGTAAATGACCCAAGAATTATAGTGGCGGATGAACCGACAGGTAATTTAGATACTAAATCAGGCTCAGAAATAATGAAGTCATTGGTTGATTTGAATAAAGAGGGGCGGACAATAATACTGGTAACACATGATCCGCAAATAGATAAATATGCCAAACGCCACTTTAAGATGGTTGATGGTATTTTAACGGAAGATTAATAATGTTTCAGTATGTATTATTATCTATCAATAGCTTAAGGGCGAATAAATTTCGTACATTCTTGACTATGCTTGGGATTATTATTGGTGTATTTTCAGTTATTACTCTTATGGCTATAGGTGAAGGAGTCAGGTCTGAGGTAGGAAGTCAGATAGAAGGCTTTGGCAGTAATCTGATCATGGCAATTCCGGGAAAGATAGATGCTGAAGAGGGGATAAATCCAGCCAGCATGGCCGGTCAGAGCACCCTCACATTAAAAGATCTTGAGTCAATGAGGGATATTGATGACCTAATAGAAACTGATGCTATAACAATAGTAAATGGTGTCGCTGCTGTCGGTGATAAGCAGTCTATCGGATCTTTTGTAGTAGGAGCTGGTTTGTACTTGGAAAATCTGATGGATAAACACGTTGAGTATGGTCGCTGGTTAACTCAAAAAGACCTAGATGATCATGCTAACGTAATTGTTTTAGATTATGTGGCAAAAGAAAATCTTTTCCCAGGTGAAGAAGCGGTCAGTGTATTGGGCAAGAAAGTAAATTTGGTAAACAAAGAGCTGGAAGTTATCGGTATAATCGAACAACAAGAAGAAACAGATAGCATTTTTGGCGGTTCTTCCCCACTTGATAATTTAATCATTATACCAAATACGCTTTCTTTTGATATAAATGGTAATGAACTTTTACATAGAATATTTACACGCGCTTCTGAATCGAGCCTAGTTGATGAAAAAATCGAAGAAATAAAATCAGCCTTAATAGAAAATCATGATGGACTGGAAGATTTTAGTCTCTTGACACAAGAGGATATGTTAAATTTATTTAATGATGTTTTGGCAATAATTACCAGCGCCATTGGAGGCATCGCAGCGATATCACTAATAGTGGGCGGTATTGGTATTATGAATATTATGATGGTTACGGTAACTGAGAGAACGAAAGAGATTGGTATCAGGAAAGCTGTCGGAGCAACTGATGCAAATATTCTTTTACAATTTTTAATAGAATCAAGCCTTTTAAGCTTAATCGGTGGACTTATTGGATTTATTCTGTCATATGCAGTATCAATAATAATTGATTTAAAATTTGGTATACCAACAGCTATAACGTTAGAAGCAATATTATTAGCTGCCGGAATATCAATTGGTGTAGGTATTATTTTCGGCATTGCCCCGGCCACAAAAGCTGCCAGAAAGAATCCAATCGAAGCTTTACGTTACGAATGACAAATGGCCCTTTCGGATCATACAAAATATAGGTTATTGGAGATTATCCCGGGAATAATGACATGGGCGACTTTTTTCGGGATTATTTTATTGATATTAATAAAACCACTCTGGGCGATATATTTTATAGTTATCTTTGACCTTTATTGGCTGATCAGAGTTTTGTATTTGATAATATACATCGTGATGGCCTTTAGAAAGTTCCAAAGAGACTCAAAAATAAATTGGCTTGAAAAAATAAAGCCTTTAAACGGTTATTCTGATATTCATCATCTGATATTTTTGCCAACATACAAAGAGCCTATAGAGCTTTTGAGAATGAGTCTCAACAGCTTAGTAAATGTAAAGTATCCACATGACAAAATGATGGTTGTATTATGTCTTGAAGAATCAGACAGAGCCAATGCGCTGAAATACTCTGAAATATTAAAACAAGAATTCTCAAATAAATTTGAAAAATTTATTATAACTCTTCATCCCAAAGAATTACCGGGAGAAGTTCCTGGTAAGGGATCAAATACTTCGTGGGCTGGTAGAAAAGCTAAGCAAACAATTGATGAATTGGGTATACCCTATGAAAATATTATTGTTTCATCTTTTGATGTAGATACCTGTGCCCACCAAGAGTATTTCAGCTATGTAACATATCATTATCTTACTACTCCAAACCGAACTCGTTATAGTTACCAGCCAGTACCTTTATTCAATAATAACACTTGGGATGTTCCTGCTATTATGCGAGTAGTTTCAAACAGCACAACTTTTTGGCTGATGAGCGAACAGTTAAGACCAGAGCGATTGTTTACTTTTTCTTCGCACAGCATGAGTTTTAAAACATTGGTTGACGTTGACTTTTGGCAAAATGATATCGTGACAGAAGATTCAAGGATATTTTTGCAGGGATTGTTGCATTATGATGGCGACTATCAAGTAAAGTCTTTATTCATACCCATCTCAATGGATGCTGTCGCCGGTAAAAACATTTGGGAAGGATTTATAAATCTATACAGACAGCAGAGGCGTTGGGCTTGGGGAGTGGAGCATTTTCCATATTTGATATGGAATTTTGCCAAAAATAAAAAGATTAACCTTTTAACAAAGCTTCGCTACCTATGGAATTTATCCGAAGGAATGTATTCTTGGGCTACAGCGCCTGTTATTATCTTTATTCTAGGCTATATACCAATCAGACTAAACAATATTGAAGTACAACAGAGCATAATAGGCCAAAATGCCCCTATAATGCTACAGTATCTGATGTCAGCTGCTATGTTGGGTCTTCTGGTTAGTGCTATCCT
>JAHIZJ010000102.1 GCA_018814765.1 Patescibacteria group bacterium | reverse complement strand
GAATTTTCTTTGATGCAAAATATTGTATCAACCTTACGTCATGCCCGCCAGACTTATAAGCTACCTGCTGGTGATATTCTAGATGTTTCTTCCTCCGACACAATTATTAAAAAGCAGTCAAAGGTAATTGAAAAATTGGCGCTAGTAAACATCAACAACAATAGCACTGACAATCAACTAGCGCTCTCAAGTGGATCAATTAAACTACAGATCCAATTAACCGCTCAGCAAGTCAACCAACTAATCAGCCCCGCTAATCAATCGAAAATGAAAAATGTCTTTATGACCAAACAGGTATATGTAAATAAATTACGTTCTGAGATAACCCAGCTGGAAGAAAATCCCAACGTACCCTTGGAAGTCATAGGCCAGAAGCATGAACGCTTACGTCAAGCAGAAGAAGAGTTATCAGAAACAAAAACAGCACTGGACAATATTCATCATTTATCACATCATGTACAGAAATCCTGAACAAGCCTACGAACACCAATTTACTCGCAATGAAGACGTCCTATCTGAAGCTGAGCTTGGTGTACTTGAAAAACTATCACTTGAAGATCAATCTCCTAGTCCTGACCATAGAGATGTCTTAAGCTATTCAGGGGGTGCTGGGCTATACACTAGAAAGGAAGTAGAGGCTGATGCTGGTCGTATAGCAACCATAAAAGAGCGTCACAGGAGAGAACATAATTCTCGTTCTGTTATATGGGAAAATATATTATCTACTCAGGTAGCTAAGCTAGGTTGGTTAGGCGAGGGAGCTCGAGTCATAAAAACAACTGAGTTTGATGATTGGTTTAATCATTCTGACGGTGTTATTGAGGTATCAATTAACGGCCAAATACATCACCTGGCTTTTGATGCTGTAGTTGCCCATCCTAATGCACCTGCCCACAGTGAAAAAGTAAACAGACTATCATCCAGTATTGATAGTGGGGAGCAAACCTCTATTAAATACTTCATTGATCATGATCGTAAAAAAGGCGATTCTCCAAATGTATCCAAGCTAGAGGGAATCCCCAGAGTCATATTAGGCATTACCACAGATACGGTCACCAATCTATGTGGCTCTATTGCCGATTATCTAAAATGTCCTGATTACCAAAAGAGAAGGCAAGACTTCTTAGAGCAAAAAGCAAAAAAACACGAAATACAATTTTCTTTACTGCGAGAAATAACCAACCAGCTAGCAAATGAGGCTTTACAGACCTTGATTAGGTTGGCAGAGCTAGCTGATCAATTTTGTTCCGTGCGACCTACCGATTCGGCAACTCGTGATAACCAAGACCGGCTTGATGGTTTAAAAAACTTATTATCTGAATACACTATTCTTAATAAGGAAAAGGATTTTATTAAGAATTTTCCTAAGTTTACCAGAGAAGTGACTGCCATGTCTGTTGACCTTGAGAAGCTCTGCAATGACCTGACAAGAGGCTATCCTGCAGTTGACATGATCAAAGAACACTTTACTCTTTATAAATACTTCTCGAGACAGTTAAGTAATAAAAAAGGCCCCGAGGTTCATGATCACCCTGGAGCCGATGCTACTGTCGAGCGCCTGTCCCGACCTTGGTCTGTTGCCGTAGCAGCTTAGTTGAAGGTACTGTCAGTTGGCGCAATAGAAGCGCCAGCACTCTTGCTCTATTCGCTTCAAAAAACCCCTTGCCAACCTGGTTAAGCGGAAACTTAGCCTTCATGCGCCCTCCCTATTTGTGTGGGTTTTTGTTTTGCGGTACTGAAACTTAGCACAATTATTTAATTATGTCAATAGTTATAAACAGAAAAAGCGCTAAAATCCGGCGCCTTATTTATTAGTATTACGTTATTCAGCCACTCGGAATACCTCATCCAATGAGGTTATACCATCAAGTGCTTTAAGAATTCCATCCTGTACCATAGTAACCATGCCGTCGTTCACGGCCGCTTCTTGCAAAGTATATTCTGATATATTGCCTGATAAAATAATTTTTTCAATTGCGGGAGTCATAGCCATGACCTCATAGAGTCCTAATCTACCCCTTAACCCGACATTATTACATTTAGCACAGCCAGTGCCTTTATAAAACTTCATATTACTAGTATCAATCTTTTGTTCGGATTTTTCAGGGATCACACCGATGATTTCGTTAACGCGCTTCATGTCTACATCTGATGGTTTGTATTCAGTCTTGCAATTTTCACAGATACGCCTAACCAGGCGCTGTGCCATAACAGCATTCAAAGCCGGTGCCAGTAAAAAAGGTTTAGCATCCATGGCGATAAATCTAGGTATTGTTCCGGCCGCACTATTGGTATGAATGGTAGACAAAACCAAGTGGCCTGTCAGGGCCGCATTGATAGCAGTCTCTACTGTTTCGCTATCACGCATTTCTCCTACCATTACAATGTCGGGGTCTTGTCTTAAAATAGCTCTCAGCCCCTTACCAAAAGTATAATCACGGCTAGAATCTATCTGGCTTTGACTAATACCTTCCAGCTTGTACTCTACCGGGTCTTCTAGGGTAATTATCTTTGTCTCCGGGCTATTAAGTAAATTCAAAATGGCATAGAGCGTTGTAGTTTTACCAGATCCGGTCGGACCGGTTGTAATAATCATGCCATTGGGGCGCTTGATCTCATGTTTTAAATGCTCATAGGCTAGGCCACGAATACCCAGATCATCAAAACTTAAACCAGTAGCTGATGAACGTAAAAGTCGCATGACTATACTTTCTCCATAGGATGTTGGTAGTGTAGATACGCGAATCTCAATCTTATCGTCGTCCAAAACAATTGTGATCCGGCCATCCTGAGGCACAGTTGTGATGTTCATCTTAAGCTTGGCCATTAGCTTAATCCGACTGACTATCTTCGGCCAGCGATCTTTGGACATAGACGCCACATCCTGCAATACACCATCAATACGGAATCTTACTTTTATACTTTTCTCCTCTGCTTCTATGTGAACATCCGATGTTCCAATATTAATGGCTGAAGCCAAAATCATTGAAAATACACTGGTGACATTTTCACTTTTTAGTCTTTCATCTAATATTGTAAAGTCAGTTATTTCTCTTCGGTACTGCTCGATTTCTTCGTTTCCAATTTGTACACCTGAAACAACTTCCTTTATTTTTACTACGCGTTTGTAGTGTTCAAGTGCTTTCGTAAAACTGATTGGTGAAATTAAGTAAAGCTCTATCCCGCCATGTTGTTTCTTGCTTAGCATTTCGATAATTCTTGGTAATTCGGTATTTTCAGGATTGACAATACCCACCCTAAGCTTACCCTTGCTTTCATAGAAAGCGACGGCCTGACTGGCCCTGGAATCCTCTTCTGATATTACTTTTAAAATATCCGGACTGATAGGATAAGAATAAAGACTAATATAATCAAGCCCTAATTCCATGGCTTTGACCCTGGTCTTCCTTTCTTGCTCTTTGATGTCTATCTCTTGGATTTTATCCTGAAGCTTATCAGTTGGCTGTGCCTTACCTGAATTATTTGCTGCCGACTTGGATTGTTTGATTAGATCCTCGATTGAGGATGTTCCTTGTATCATAATACACTTATTATATCAGATTATTTATGATCTGGCACTATTCATGGTGGTAGGTTCAAATGACTAACGCAAATCTCTGAAATATGTTAGGACCTGTCAATGCAAAAATTATACACTCGTTTAAACCAGAAGAATCGGGAGGAAATCAGCCGGGGACTGGCCGCTGGCTGGACTTTCACCCACATTGCTTTTAACATCAATCGGCCAGTCAGCACGGTCTTGCGGGAAGTCCGGAATAACTGCCGCTACAAACGCTGCTATTGGGCAGACTCGGCTCAACAGAGGGCTTACGATATCCGACACAAGCAGAAACAGCCAAAGAGAATTGAAGCCAATGAACGGTTGAGAAGCTATGTTTTGGACCGATTAAGAATGAAGTGGTCGCCGGAAGAGATTGCTAAAAGGCTGGAAGTCGATTATCCTGATAATATGACTATGCATATTTCCCACGAAAGTATTTACATGTATCTCTACTGCCTGCCTAAAGGAGAATTGAAGAAAGAACTTTTAAGCTGTTTAAGACAGAAACGTAAGGTTGCTCATGCTAAACGCTCAACAATCACTGATTTTATCAGCATTTCCGAGCGTCCAAAAGAAGTCATAGACCGTATTATTCCCGGGCACTGGGAGGGCGATCTAATCATGGGCAGTAAGAAAAGCAACAGCGCCCTAGGAACATTGGTAGAAAGAACCACCCGTTATCTGCTTTTAGTCCCCTTAGTCTCTCATGACGCTTTAACGGTCAGAACGGAATTTGCAAAAGCAGTAAAAAGGATTCCTAAACACTTGAAGAAAAGTCTAACCTATGACAGGGGAATCGAGATGTGCCAGCACCGACTGTTTACCGAAGAAACTAGGGTTCAGGTTTACTTTGCCGATCCCCATTCCCCTTGGCAACGGGGCACCAATGAGAACACCAATGGGCTGATCAGACAATATTTCCCCCAAGGTATTGATTTTAGAACGGTGAACCGGCAAGAGATCAAACGAGCTCAGGATCAGTTGAATGACCGTCCCAGAAAAGCCTTGGGCTTTTACAAGCCGAATGAGGCATTCTCTAAACTATTAACTCTTGAGAATTTGCGTTAGAGGGTTGAATCCAGCGGTAGTTCCTTTAAATATTCATAACATTATTAAATATTCTTTTGAAATTCGTATTTCGATATTTGAAACTATTTGATTTATTCATTAATTACAAAAATTACTTGTATCATAAAACCACCCCATAGGTGGTCTATTGCTTTTTAAATTATTTTACTCTCTTTTCCAATAACTCTACGACTTTTTGTTCAGCTACCATGAGATCCATGTTCTTGATTTTTATTTTGGTAAAGTCTTTGCTCCCTTCCGGATGATACTCTCTAAAAATACTAAAAGCGTCAACGTAGTGCGGTGTATAAATAATGCCTCTTATTTTATCTGGCTTTTTCTCATAGAGAATAAACACCGCTTTTGCGTCAGGTGTGTTTACTATTAGCTCATCAATTACTCCGGAAATGTCATCTGTGCTGGCACCAGACTTAACAAAGTCATCCTTGGTTAATAATGACCAGACTATTGTATTGTCTTTGTTTGTCCGTAGTCTGGCTAGAGCGCGCCCCCACAATTTCAGTGTAGTAATAGATTTGGTTTGAAATAAGTTTTTTACTATTTCTTCGCGTCGTGCTCCAGAAGATATTAAATGACTTGCTACAGATAAAGACTTTGGGGTTACCACCGGACTTTGGAAGCTTTTTGTCTTCGATATAATCCCAGCTAGTAGATTGGTTGCATTATATTCATCCAATAGTTTCTCATCTAGCTGTTTTACCAGCTCAAAAACTATTTCCGATGTTGATGTGGCAGTAACTTCTACCAAATTAATCTGGCCATAGCTTTCGTTAGCTGCCTGATGGTCAATGTTAATAATTGGCGTATGATAAAAAAATTCTGTATGATCATCGTAGAGCTTACCCAGAGATTCTAGATCGGTAGCGCCCAAGATAATCACCAAATCATAAGCAAAGTCACCAGAAGATGTTGTAACGTCTTTCTCCTCAAAATATCCATCTTTCGGTGTTACGTAGACATTTAGTTTTTTATCTTTAATATCATAGCTTAGCTCTTCCACACTTGTTCTGCTAACATTAAGAGAGATGATAAATTGTCGTAAGCTCGTTAAGCCCGAGTGTATGTCTCTGCTCTTGGGTAAAAAGTTTGCGTTTGGCGGTAAATGAAATTCATTGCAAACCACCTTGCTGTCTTTCTTGAGCTTTTCCATAACCGAAAACAATGCTAAACCAGAAGCAATAGCATCTACCGATGGATCAATCGGTAAAACTATTAATATATTTTTAGCTTTTTCGATCTTATTTTGAGCCTGTTGTAACGGAGACAGCGCCATAATTAACATTTAATATTCCTATTTAGAATTATACAGCTTATCGCAGTAATACACCCGTGTCAAGAACATTACTTCCCTTAACACAAAAATCATATGCAATATAAAACACAATCTGAACAAAATACTATTGTATTTGCGCTAAATTTAGCCAAAAAGTTCAAAGGTGGTGATATAATACTACTATTTGGCAAGATTGGTAGTGGTAAAACCACACTAGTGCGTGGAATAGCCCAATATTTTGGTATCTCCAAGCATATCCAAAGTCCAACCTACGTGATAATTAAGTCCTATAAAATTAATAAACACGTACGTACTAATAAGGTTAAACAACTAATACACATTGACGCATATCGTCTTAATACTCAATCAGATTTAGAGGAGTTGGGGATTAATGAACTAATATGTGATAAAAATAATATAGTAATAATCGAGAATCCCGGTAGATTATTCACTAATATCAATGCAAAGTATTACTTAAGACTAGTAATAACTGAACCTGAAGATAGAAATATAGATATTACTATTGACAATTAACCTATAATAATGTATAGTATATATGTGATCGCTGATGTGTCCGTGAAATAGAGCGTCTCCCCAAAATATAGACTGAAAGAGAATAAGATTAAAAAAATACAAAAACAAAAATGTTTGATTTCACATTGATAATACTCCCGATAATCTTTCATGATAGTGTATCGTGAAAAAAATGGGTGTTTTTTAATTTTTCTATGTTCAATTTTTGTAAAAAAACAAGGTATAGACTTCTTAACCTTATTTCTGTATTTCAATATCGGAAAAGATTTTTGGTTGGATTTTGGCCACACCTTCTTTTAGGTAATCTGTATATTATTACAGGGGCTTTCTTTTATTTCTTGATTGGTCTTATTTCCTTGCCGGTTTTTTTAACGCATGGGGCATACGAAAGCTTTCAAGTTTTAGCTCGACGTAACGGTAGCGGAGAATACATTGACTCCTACCGTCAGTTTTTAGCTTTTCGTCGTATATCCATTAAAGTCATGCTGTTATTTGCCTTATTGATTGTAATTAAATTAATATGTATGTTTATGATTTCATATTTCTCAATCACTTCGTAACAGGACTATAACTCATTTACTCAAACCAACTTCTTACTCTTTACTCTTAAAAAAATAGAATAGTAAAATAAACCGCTCGACGCGGTTTATTATTTTCAATAATATTTTATTATCCTTCGGCCGGAATAGCACCTTTGCTAGCAACTCTTGATCGTCTTTCGCTCTTAACTTTTAAAACTGCGTCCTCAACAACCATTTTCTTTTTTTCAATCCGAATCACCTGTTCTCTTGTAACTATTAGCTCTTTATCAAAAATACTTTTTATTCCTTGGTGGGGTTTAATGTAGTAACGTCTAATACTTTGCTCCAGCTCATCAATACCATAACGAATGATATAGCCTAGCTGATCACCCGATTGTGTACAAACCGGAAGTTTAATTAACTGTTTGTTCTCTATCACCGGTACTTGTTTCTTTATCTTTTTTTTGCAAACGAATAAACATATATTGCTGGGCAACTTGAAACAATGTTGAAGTCGCCCAATACAAGGTCAGGCCGGCTGGGAATGTTACACCAAATATAAACGTCATTACCGGCATTAAATATATCATCTGCTGACTCATCGACTGCGCAATATTTTTTGTAGCCGTCTTTTTGTTTCTCTTCATCATCATCCTAGATTGCCAAAACTGTAGTCCTGCAGCCAAACCAGCCATTATATAATTTTTGGTCTGTGCTAAATCAACAAACCCTAGCAGAGTTGTATCGATTGGTGTAGATGCATATGTTTCTTTGAATGTACCATAAAGATGTTCTAACTGTTCTGCGGGTAAGATACCTGTGTCTGCATCAGTACCAGAGACTGCAATAAACACTCTAAATAAAGCTAACAGGATTGGAAATTGTATCAATAAAGGCAAGCACGATGAGAATGGACTAATCTTGTTTTCTTTATAAAAGCTCACCAGCTGACGACTTAGCTCTTCTTTATTCTTTTCATATTTTTTTCTCAGAGCATCTAACTTTGGCTGTATTTCTTGCATAGCTTGCTGTGACCTGATAGAGGACAGAGAAGGCAGATATAGGAGCAGTTTTAGAACTAATGTTACAACAATTATTGAGATACCCAAATCATGTGGTGGCAAATAATGATACACCACCATCAATAGATTAAAGATTGGCTCAAAGAGAACTGTATTGAATAATTCGATCATAGTCTTTGTGGTTTATAGTAGAGGGTCGCTACCACCTTTGGAAAACGGATTGCACCTCAGCAAACGAATCAACCCTTTGCATCCTCCACGAAATACTCCATAGCGGTCTATTGCCTGGTATGTATACTCTGAGCAAGTTGGATGGTATTTACAATAACCCATTGGATGATTACCAGAAAACACTCCATGGTCAGGTGACAGCGTGGTTTGATATAATTTTATTATCCTAAGAGTAATTATTTTACCTAATTTTAGCATAATTAATAGATTTTTGATCTTTTTAATAGAATATCAATGCTTCTTTTTTTTTCGCTAACTTTAGCCAATTTATACGACTTTTTTGGAATAAGTATACAATCATAGCCTCTTTTTATTTTGGCTAACATTGGCCTAATTAGTTCACGTATTGATCTTTTAATTGCGTTTCGTACAACAGCTTTCTTTGATATTTTTTTAGAAACAACGATACCTATTCGTGTGTAATCGCTATTGTTGGGTGCAATCTTTATCAGTAAGTAATCTGAAAAAAAAGTTGCTCCTTTTCTATAAACACGACGAAATTCCCTCTCACTGACTAATCTATTCTTGCTGGGCAACATAAAATTACTTATTCTCAACCGCCAGTCTTATCCTTTTTTTCAGACGGCGTCTGCGAATAATATTTTTACCGGTTTTGGTGCTTGTGCGCGCCCTAAAACCGTGTTTCTTCAATCGCCTTCTTTTTTTTGGTTGATATGTTCTCTTTGGCATGTTTTTTCTCTCGTTTTATAATAACAAGAATATGCAGTGGGGTCAATTAGCTGGACTACATATAGCATCTGTCCACATGCGATACACAGATTATAAACATACCACGTTTTTTCCTGTATACTTGTGAATCCATATTTGTGATATAGTGTATTGAGAACTAAAAACATTTTCTCATGACTAACGAACAACTTTGGGAAGCAGTTCTAGGCGAACTAGAACTTTCATTAAGTAAAGCCAATTTTACTACATGGTTTAAGAATACCTTTGTATCGTCTATTGAGGAAGAGAAAATAATCATTGCAGTACCAAACGCATTCACAAAAACATGGTTTGAGAATAAATATCACATTCACATTCTTAAATCCATAAGAAACCAAACCAACAATAAAATAAAAGAGGCTGAGTATAAAATTGAAAGCTCTCGGAAGCACTTAGCACGTGAGATAAAAAGCGAATCAGCTTCAATACCAGAACAAGCCAGCACAACACAAGCTGAGGTCACACCAATAAACCAAAGCTCAGATACTGAAACTAATGGGAGCCTTAATCCGCGCTATATCTTTAACAACTTTGTTGTAGGTAAGGGTAATGAATTAGCCAGAGCTGCAGCTGAGGCTGTAGTAAATAAACTTGGGTTAGTCTATAACCCGCTTTTTATTTATGGCGGAGTAGGTCTTGGTAAAACTCATCTTATGCAAGCGATAGGTAATGAGGTGATTAAAAAATATAAAAATAAAAAAATAGTCTACACAACATCCGAAAAATTCACTAGTGAATTTATTCAGGCTGTTAGTAAAGGTAGTCCGGCCAATTTTAAGGATCGTTATAGGAATGTTGATGCTCTTTTGATTGATGACATTCAGTTCTTAGCTGGTAAAGAAGGTACTCAAGAAGAATTTTTTCATACATTTAACACTCTACATCACTCTAATAAGCAAATCATTATCAGCTCAGACCGTCCACCAAAGGCTATTCCAGCTCTTGAAAATAGGCTTGTTTCACGCTTTGAGTGGGGCATGATTGTTGATATCAGCCAGCCTGATTTTGAAACACGACTGGCCATTTTAGAGGCAAAGTGTAAATCTAGGGACTGTAATTTGGATAGAGAAATACTCCACTGTATAGCTAACACAGTACAAAATAACGTGCGAGAGCTAGAAGGGGCCCTTAATCGCATACTTGCCTATAATGAGCTAAATCATTCTACTCCAACACTAGAATCAACAAAAAACCTACTTTCTAATATTTCAACACAGCCAAAAAAGGGCGCTATCGTACCAAAACAAGTTATTAATACCGTGGCTGAATTTTATGATGTTAAGATAGAAAACATCATAGGCTCAAGCCGTAAAAAAGAGCTGGTCACCCCACGTCAAATAATCATGTATATCCTAAGAGAAGAGCTGGCTTGTTCTTATCCATTGATAGGCCAGGAGTTGGGTGGTCGCGATCACACTACTGCAATGCATGCCCACTCAAAAATTGCCAAAGAATTAGATAACAACGAAAAAATAAATCAAGATATAAATCTTATCAAACAGCGCCTCTACAATACTTAATAAATTGTGTATTGCGCAGTGGTAGTCTGTGCATAAAAACACTAACTACAGAATTCACAAAAAGGACCACACACACATCTGCACATTTTTACACCAGGCAGTAAACCGTTTATCCAAAACCTATCAACCCTCAAATAGAAGCGACAGTCAATAAAAACAATACAAAAAACATTTATATGCTATTTATCCACTCCCTTATTACTATAACAATAATTAAATAACTAAATAACTAATAATAATACTAAATATGAAATTCACCTGCCTACATGAAAATTTAAACAAAGGATTAAATCAAGTCAGTCATCTTGCTAGTAAAAATATTTCTTTACCAATACTGAATAATGTGATGATTGTTTGTGAGGGTGGTGTTATAAAATTGTCTGCGACTAATTTGGAAATTGGGGTAAATACAATTATTAGAGGTAAAGTCGAAGAGGAAGGAAAAATAACCATTCCTGCAAAAACTATAGCTGATTATATAAATCTTTTGTCTGATGATAAAGTTGAAATAAGCAGTCAAGATAACAGTTTGTTTATTGCAAGTAGGAACACTAAAACTATAATAAAAGGACAGGGCGTGGAAGAATTTCCACTCATTCCATTAGTTGAGCAAAAAGAAGCTTATTATATTAAAACTAAAGAATTTAAAAAAGCTATTAGCCAAACCGTTTATGCGGTTGCTCAAGATGAATCTCGACCAGAAATAAGCGGAGTTTTCTTAAGTATTAGCGGTGAAACAGCTACTTTGGTAGCTACGGATAGTTATAGACTTGCAGAAAAAAAGGTTAAATTAACAAAAACAAGTAAAAAAAACATAGCTATAATTATACCCACCCGCACCATACTTGAGTTATCAAGAATACTTAGCGAAGAGGTAAACCAACTGGAAATGTATTTCAATGACAATCAAATAATGTTTGTCTGTGAGGGGGTTGAAATTATCTCACGGATAATAGAAGGACAATACCCTGATTATAAACAGATTATACCGCAAGAATATAAAACAACTGCAAGTTTCAGCAGAGAAGGAATGGTCAAGGCGGTAAAGGGAGCTGCTTTATTTTCTAAGACTGGCATAAACGATGTTAATATAAAAATTGATCCAACAGGAAATAAACTAATTATTTCATCGGCTAATACACAATTAGGCGAAAGTGTAGCGGAATTCAAAGCAGAGGTGGTCGGAGAAGCCAACGAGATAGTGTTTAATCATCGTTATTTGCTAGATGGTTTATCAAATCTAGAGTCATCCGAAGCTACAATTTCCCTGATTAATAGATCAAACCCGGGAGCACTAATGGCAAAAGGAGATAATGAGTTCACATATATAATAATGCCGATTAAGCAATAGCTTTTTGTGTTCAATAAGATTAACAATGAGCTACTCTCTTCAGCACTTGGCCGAGCAAGAATAACAAAACAGGTTAAAGCTTCTCAGGTTCTGGGATATTTAGAGTCGTTATTGGTGGAACATTGGGGCGAGGCAATTAAAAAGAGGGCCAAACCAATATATGTAAAAGATAAAAAAGCTGTTATAGCAGTTATGAGCTCAGTTGTAGCCAACGAAATACACCTTCAACGCCATCAGTTAATAAAAAAAACAAACCAACGGTTTGGTCAAAATACTATTCTAGAAATACAGCTGGATATTTAATCAGTAATCGTAAGAGTAAGAGGATTGCTTTGAACAAGCTCTCCTTCCAGAGGTTTGACAGAAAAGTAGAGTAAATATTTACCCGGATCGGATGGTCCCGTCCAGGTGGTTGAAAATTGATTGGAACTTAGATCGGTTATTTTTTTTATCAAGACGTCTTCATCATCAACGTTATAGTAGAGCGAAAGAATTTTTATGTCACCGGGGTAATAAGCAAACCCCGAGACTGTTATGGGGAAGTCATCAAGGTTGACTGTTTCATTTTCATTGGGAGATGTGAAATATAACGTGGCGGAAGATGAGGCCAGTAATATATTTAATTCATGTTCGTCAATATAAACACTACCAGAAGTGTCATAAAATAAAGCTTTTAAAGTATAGAAACCGTTCTCGATGTCTGAAATGTCATGTTCGTAGCTAAAAGGTGATTTAGTTAAGGTCTTAATTAGTTCAGTACCAAGGTATAGCTCTACTCGTTCAAGGGGAAAGTCGGAATCAACTTGGAGAGATATATCCAAAGGAGATACTCGAATAACGGAATTATCTTTCGGTGTAACAAGTGAAGCGGATGCACTCGAGCTTGCCTGGTCACCATCCTCACGTAGCTTACAGCTCTCATATTCTAAGGATTTACCTGAGCTTATATAATCAAGCTGTCCGCTAGCCCAAAGTTGTACGGCATCTTCCCACCTTTGATATTGGTAGTCATCGTTTGGGTTGTCAGGCGGGTCTGATCTAGGAGAGGCTTTCTTTACATAATGTAATATGGTGTGGGTTTCTTTATATGTCTTTTCGCTGATGTATTCTTTGGGATAATTATCCAGACAGTCATCAGGTATGATGCGATTTGTCAAAGAGTCGACATTAAACTTGCGAATATAATCGATTTGTCCATTGAGCATCATTTTGTCCGGTGTTTCCACCTTGGGCTGTTTAAAAGATTCTACCGGAGTGCCTTTAAGTAAAGTTTCCATAAAGTCGTTCCAGATGGGTGCTGCTACTACCGCACCTGCTGCACCGTTTTTCATCGAAGTGTTGTCGTTATTACCGACCCAAACACCTGCCACCAATGATGGCGTATAACCCAGTGTCCAGGCATCGCGGTAGTCGTTTGTTGTGCCTGTTTTAGCAGCCACCGGTCTGTCTGAAAGCGTAAGGTTATTGTGTCCGCCAAAGACAAAGCTGCGAGCTGAATTATCTGATAAAATACTATTAATATTACGGGCTACAGCTTCGTCCATGACGCGGTTTTCCTCAGCCTTGAATTCTTCCAGTACTTTACCGTCTTGGTCTTCTACTCGAAGAACGGCACTAATCGGATGACGCAATCCCTCTCTTGCAAAAACGGAAAAAGCACCAACGTGCTCAAGTAGTTTAACCTCACCTCCGCCTAAAACCAGGGATAAACCATATCTATCTTTATCGGTAAGCGTGGTATAACCCAGCGCTTGAGCGGTTTCTAATGTATTTTCTACTCCAGCCAAATAGAGCGTTTTAACGGCAGGAATGTTGAGTGAACCGGCTAAAGCCTGTCGCATGCTGACCGGGCCGTGTTCTACCCCGTCATAGTTGTTTGGAATGTAAGCGGGATCACCACCGAAATTGGTCTTGCTGTCAAAAAGCATTGTCTCCGGCGTATAGCCAACGTCAAATGCCGTAGCGTACGCAACAGGCTTAAACGAAGAGCCTGGCTGACGATTGCGAATTGCCACATTGACGTTGCCATCGTTTTCAGTATCAAAATAGTCTGCCGAACCCACCATGGCTAGTAATTCTCCGGTTTTTGGATCTAGAGCAACGAGAGATGCGTTAGAGCCATTGTATTGCTCAATCTTGGCCAAGCCGTCTGTAATAGCTTCTTCTGCAACAGCTTGTTTATGTGCATCTAGTGATGTAATAACTTTCAGACCGCCACGCTCTACCATATTTTCACCGTATTTCTCGGTTAATATCTCCTTTACAAAAAAAACAAAGTGAGGGGCAATGATTGGTTCGCGGTTGGGCTGAAAGGTTACTTTAGATTCTTTGGCTGTGTCAGCTTCTTCTTGAGAAATGAACCCCTGTTCAGCCATTAGGTTGAGTATGTATTGCTGACGACCCATTAGTTCGTCTACGTGGCTACCATAAGGTGAATAATAGGTTGGGGATTGAGGCAAAGCTGCCAGGACGGCTGCTTCCGCCAGATTTAAATCCTGGACACTTTTACCGAAGTAAATCTGAGAAGCTGACTCGACGCCGTAGGCGACAGAACCATAAGGAATTTCATTAAAGTATAACTTTAGGATCTGATCCTTCGAAAATTTTCTTTCAATCTGATAGGACAGCACGAGTTCCTTAATTTTTCTGGTGTAAGTCTTCTCAGTAGTTAATATGGCGTTTTTAACTAGTTGTTGGGTGATGGTAGAGCCACCTGGACGACTTTTACCTCCGGATGAAATATTTATCAAGACGGCCCTGATAAAACCAGTAATGTCAAAACCCGAGTGCTCATAGAAATTTTTATCTTCAATGGCAATAGTAGCATTTTTCAAATTATCAGGAATCTCTTCCAGCTGAACCAAGGTACGCTTTACGTCACCATGGATCTCATAGAGTAGGGTTTCGCCTGTCCTGTCATAGATACGGGTGCTTTGAGCAAGGTTACGGGTTAGTAACTTATCAGGATCAGGCAATTCACGGCTATACCAGGCAAAAACACCAATAGTAAAAATAATACCAATTAAAACCAGTATTACCAGAATAATAGTAAGACGAGGCCACAGGGAGCGTTTTTTACCACTTGTACGCTTTAGCTGAGGCTTTGGTTCGTGTTGATTTTTCCAAGTTTTATGATATATGGGTGTTATGGTTGGCTCAGGCATATGTAATATATAGTAGATAATGTATGGTGCAATATCTTTGTAATTATAGCAAAAGTGGACTATAATTATAAGTACCTTAGTAATTAAGAATTCAGAATTACGAATTAAGAATTGCAAGTATAATTCACCACGTAGCCGCAAACCCGCTTTCCAGAGCCTCGTGCGGCGGACAGGTCTACGTTTGCGGCGATGTATTTCTAAGTTGAATAGTCCCATGTTAGTAAAAAAACAAATCCCATCAGATCTTTTGACTAGAGGGATCGAAGAAATAATCCAGCGTCACAGCCTTGAAAGTAAACTCCAGTCTGGTAAACCGTTGCGCATCAAGCATGGCGTTGATCCAACTACTCAAGACTTACATTTGGGTTATGCTGTAATATATCAAAAACTCAAAGTTTGGCAAGACCTGGGTCATAAGATAATTTTTTTAGTGGGTGACTTTACCGGTCGTTTTGGTGATCCGACTGACCAGAACCAGACCAGAAAATTGCGCGATAAAAAAGAAATAGAGAACAAGGCGCAAAACTATATTAAACAGATTGGAAAGATATTAGATATCAAAAAAACCGAAATCCGCCGCAACTCCGAATGGTACGGCAAAATGTCAGCTGAAGAACTCTTAAAACTCCAATCGCATTTTACAGTTTCACGTTTATTGGAGCGGGACATGTTTCAAGTTAGGATTAAAAAGGGCAAGGAGATCGGTTACCACGAACCGGTCTATCCCATACTGCAAGCCTATGACTCTGTTATGCTAAAATCCGATCTGACAATCATTGGAACTGACCAAAAGTTTAACGAGCTTCAGGCCAGAAACCTGCAGAAAGAATTTGGTCAAGCCCCGCAAGACGTTATTACAATGAGTTTGTTAATAGGCACTGATGGTAAAAGGAAAATGAGCCAAAGCCTGGACAACTACATAGGCATAGCCGAAGCACCAAATGAAATGTATGGGAAAGTAATGTCGATTCCAGATTCACTGATTATGCATTATTTTGAACTAACCACGCAGGTGTCTGCCACAGAGCTGAAAGCAATCCAAAATGAGCTAAAATCCGGAACAAATCCTCGTAAAGTTAAGGCACGCTTGGCTGAAGAAATTATTACCACATATCACAGCAAAAAAGAAGCTAATAAAGCTGCCAAAGAATTTGACCAGGTGTTTAAAAACAAAAAAGCGCCCAGCGACGTTCCTTCATATAAGCCAAGTAAAAAGAAACTTGATTTACTTACACTACTGACTGAAAGTGGTTTGGTGACGAGTAAGAGTGAGGCCAGAAGGTTGATTGAGCAAAAAGCAGTAAAGATAGACAATCAGGTTCAAAGTGACTGGCAATCACCAATTTTGTTAAAATCAAATAGTGTTATACAAGTTGGGAAAAGAAAGTTTGTAAAGATAAAATAGGTATAATAAAAAATAGCGCGGACAGAGGAAACCGCGTTATTTTATTATTGGTGAGTAACACTGTGTAACTGAAGTTTTGAAAATTCCTTATTAAAAT
>JAHIZJ010000101.1 GCA_018814765.1 Patescibacteria group bacterium | reverse complement strand
TGTATATCACAAATTGTACAACCTGAATGTATCAGGGCTTAGGTTTTTTACAGTCTATGGTCCGTTTGGACGTCCGGATATGGCTCTATTCAAATTTACTAAAAATATTTTGAACGGAGACGAAATTGATGTTTACAACCATGGTAAACATCAGAGAGATTTCACATATATTGATGATATTGTTAGTGGAGTTGTCAGCGCTTTGGAAATACCACACAAATACGAAATCTTTAATCTTGGCAACTCCAACACAGTTCACTTAGAATACTTTATCGAGTTAATTGAAAAAGAGCTCGGAATTAAAGCCAAGAGAAATTTACTTCCTCTGCAAGCTGGAGATGTTGAAAAAACCTATGCTGACATTGCAAAAGCAAAAGAAATGTTGGGATTTGATCCAAAAACAAATATAGAAGCAGGAATACATAATTTCATTAATTGGTATAAAGAGTATTTCAAAGATTAACGACATGAATAACGATAAAAAAATTAAGTATTCGGTAGTTGTCCCGGTTTATAATGAGGAAGATAATGTGATTCCTCTGCATAACGAGATAAAAGAGGCTATGAACCGACTGAACGAACCATATGAGATTATTTTCGTTGATGATGGAAGTCGGGATCAAACTTTTAACCGGTTATCAGCATTATCACCTATTAAGATCGTCCGCTTTCGGAAAAACTTTGGACAAACAGCAGCACTTGATGCGGGCTTCAAGACGGCTGTGGGTGAAATATTTATTGCGATGGACGGTGATAGACAAAATGATCCGGTCGATATCCCAAATTTGATTGAAAAAATATCTGAGGGTGTGGACGTAGTTTCCGGATGGAGATACAACCGCAAGGACACCTCTTCAAAGAAGTTTATCTCCCAAGGAGCCGACTACTTGAGAAAATTCTTCATCAGCGATGGTATTCACGATTCCGGCTGTACCCTGAAAGCTTACCGCAAGGAATGCTTCGAGGATCTAACACTATTTGGTGAAATGCATCGTTTCATCCCAGGCGTTTTGCGCTGGCGTGGTTTTACTGTCACTGAGATTAAAGTTAATCATCGGCCCCGCGTTGCTGGTGAAACGAAATATAATTGGAAAAGAATATTGAAGGGTTTAATAGATATGATTTCGGTTTGGTTTTGGAGAAAATATTCTACCCGTCCCTTACATCTTTTTGGTGGCATGGGGATAATAATGGGAAGCATCGGGTTAATATTGGGCTTATATCTTAGTATCGCCAGGGCTCTTCATGCAGTATCTTTACAGAACAGTATCTGGCCGTTGGTTTCTGTTTTTTTGATCATCGTTGGTATTCAGTTATTTATCTCTGGCTTGTTGGCGGATATTGCTGTTAAGACTTACTACAATAAAAAACGAACTACCTACTCGATCAAGGAAATAGTAGATAGAAAAGGCGAATAGCTGAGACTATGAGAGTATTAATGCTTAATTATGAATTTCCACCACTTGGAGGTGGGGCTGGTAATGCTACCTACTATTTACTAAAGGAGTTTTCGAATCATAGAGATTTAAAAATTGATTTGATCACTTCATCTGTAGACACCTATAAACACCATGTGTTTGCTCCAAATATAAATATACATTTTTTAGACATTGGAAAAAAAGGAAACCTGCATTATCAGAGTGAGGCTAACCTCATTAAATACAGCTGGGGTGCCTATCGGTTTGCAAAAAAACTGAAACAAAAAAACGATTACGGTTTGATCCATGCCTTCTTTGGCATCCCCTGTGGATACGTAGCCAAACTTTTGAAGCTACCGTATTTGGTATCTCTTAGAGGATCTGATGTCCCCTATTATAATCCTCGTTTTAAATTTTTGGATAAAGTAATTTTCCAAAGGCTGAGTCGTTCCATTTGGGAAAAAGCAGCACAAGTGACAACCAATTCTGAGGGATTAAAAAAGCTTGCCCTGCAAACATACCCCGAGAAAAACATTCAAGTGATTTATAATGGTGTTGATGTTAAAGAGTTCCAGTCAAATAGCGCAACTAAATCATTTAACATTATTTCAACCTCTCGTTTCATAAGAAGAAAAGGGATTGAATACTTAATCAAAGGATTTGCTGATTTTTATAAAAAGTATCAAACCGGAATACTTATCCTAGTTGGTTCAGGTAATCTTGAGCAAGAGTTAAAGGACTTGGTTAAAAAGTTTGATTTGGATACAGTAGTTGATTTCCGTGGAACAGCCTCACATGAGCAAATTTCCCATATATATCGGGAAGCTGATATTTATGTTCTCCCCTCTTTGAATGAAGGAATGAGTAACTCAGTTCTGGAGGCGATGGCCAGTAGCCAACCTATTATAGCTACGGATACCGGCGGGACCAAAGAACTAATAGACTCAACAAATGGATTCATTATCCAGAAACAAAACAGCCATGATATATTTCAGGCTTTGGAAAAACTATACCTGGATAAAAACCTAAGAACCCAGATGGGACAAGCCAGTCGCAAAAAGGCTGAACAACTGAGTTGGAATAAAATGGCTGATCAATATTTAAGTTTATACACCAAGCATGCTAAATTGGCGTAAACCAGTAATCAATACACTGTTAAAAGTAACTGGGAGTACTGTTCCGGCTAAAGTTGATTTCATTAAATCAATCGAATACTTACCAAGAGAGCAAATAGAGCTGATTCAAAAAAAGAATTTAAAAAAGTTATTACTGCATGCTGGCAAAAACTGCCCTTATTACACAAAAGTTTTATCAGAATCAGGTGTAATACAAAACGATCAGGTAAGATTGGATAATTTTAACCAAATACCCTTCCTAACAAAAGATATTATCAGAAAAGAATTCAATAATATCGTTTCAAAAAAAACGGTTGCAAAAAAAACCTGGACGGATACATCTGGCGGTTCTACTGGAGTACCGGTTAAACTTCTGAAAGATAATTTCTTCTGGGACATGGGGATTGCCAGCCACATTTTCTACAATCATATGATCGGAAAAAAAATAGGTGAAAAGGAAATAAAACTTTGGGGATCGGAGAGAGATACCCTAACCGGCAAAGAAACACTGTCCTTCAGACTGAAAAACTGGCTGTATAATCGCAAACTTCTCAATAGCTTCCGAATGACTGACTCAGACATGCATAAATTCGTTGAGGCATTCAATACAATCAAGCCGAAAAGTGTCTGGTGTTATATTGAATCTATATATGAACTAGCTCGCTTTGTAAAAACTAACTCTTTAACAGCCCACCCTCCTGAGGCAATTATTGCCACAGCTGGTACTATTACTGAACCAGTTAAACAATTAGTGGAAGAAGTATTTCAAACAAAAGTATACAACCAATACGGGTCTCGGGAAGTGGGGTGCGTAGCCGCTGAATGTGTTAAACAAGAGGGACTACATATATTTGAATTCTCACAGATGCTCGAAGTTATTGATGAAAACAATCAAGAGGTTCAACCCGGTGTTGTTGGTGAAAACGTGATTACAACTTTGTACAACCACTCATTTCCTCTTATCCGATATCGTATCGGAGATACAAGCATCAAGAAAGATGGCTGGTGTAGTTGTGGCAGAAAGCTCAAATTATTGAAGACCGTAACCGGTCGAGTATCAGACCATTTCAAATCACAGGATGGTGCAATAATACATGGCGAGTACTTCACCCACTTGTTTTACGATCGTCCTTGGATTAAAAAGTTCCAAGTAGTCCAGAATGATTATAACAACATCGATGTCTACATAGTTCAATCCGATCAAAAAAATGATGCTGATATAAAAGATATAAAAGACAAAATTCGGCATGTACTCGGTAATCAATGTATAACTAATTTCAAATTTGTGAATGAGATTCTAGCTTCTGACTCAGGCAAATATCGTTATACTATTAGCAAACTTTCTCATGAAAAATAATCAGGTATTCGTTCACCTTTCAAACACTTTCGACTACCCCCTCCCGCCTTTTGACCCTAGTAAGCATTTTCCAGAGTTAGAATCATTGGGCAATGTTGTTTCTGGCTTAGACCCTAAAAATAATGTTTACAATCATATACGAGAAACGCTATTGGGTGTCGGCCTGGATAAAGAGCACCAAGGCAGCCCAGACTGGAATCCTTATCATAATTTAATTCAGCCTGGCCAAACTGTAGTTATAAAACCTAACTTAGTTAAGGGCAATCATCCCCTAGGTAAAATCGGAGTAAAAAGTATGATTACCCAAGCGGCAGTAATACGTCCTATTATTGACTACCTTTTACTAGCGACCAATAAGAATGTAAATATTATTATTGCCGATGTCCCCCTCCAAAGTTCAGACTGGGATGAAATTATTAGAGGCAGTCAGTTGAAAGACCTGGTTGAGTATTATAAGTCCAAAGGAATTAATATTCCCCTGCTGGACCTTCGCAAAGAAATATCACATCAGAATAAATATGGAGTCATCAATAAAAGAGATTTCAAAGATCGTGATCCGCTTGGTTACACTATAGTTGATATGAAAGACAAAAGTCGTCTAATGCCAGTGATAGATAAAAGTAGTAAATTCCGAATTACTGACTATGGTAAAGGTACAGTTCCGCCTCATCACAATAAAGATCGCAATGAGTATTATATCTGCAACACTATACTTTCGGCTGACCTGCTTATAAATGTTCCGAAGCTAAAATCTCACCGCAAAGCCGGACTGACTTCGGCTATGAAAAATCTGATCGGAATCAACGGCGACAAGCGATGGCTGGCTCATCACCGAGCTGGTTCCCCAAAACAAGGTGGTGATGAGTTTTACAAAAAGAATGCTTGGATGTATTTCAAGTGGCATTTCTTTGACCTACTTAAACGTTCTCGCTGGACGATCCCGATAGCCACACTGATACGTAAATATTATGAGAAGCTTGTGCTAAAACAGACTATGGAGGAAGCCGCTCTAAAAACTAATCCCAGTCTGAAAAATGTAATGGAAGGCAGCTGGTACGGTAACGATACTATCTGGAGATGCATTATTGATCTTAATAACATTATTTTATTCGCCGATAAAAGTGGTCATCTACACCAAACACCACAGCGTAAGTATTTCTGCCTAGTTGACGGTTTACTTGGTGGTGAGGGCGAGGGTCCGATGGAGCAAACGCCAAAAGAATCAGGAGTAATCCTGGTTGGTACTAATCCTGTAGCCATGGAATTTATTTCCGCAAAAATAATGGGTTTTGATTGGAATAAAATACCCCATATCAGAGAATCATTCACTGAGCAATTTTTCCCGCTTACCGGTTTTAAACCCAATGACATCTCAATAATTTCTAATAGTGATCAAACCCAAAGCCTTAATCTAAAATTCAAACCCAGCGCCGGTTGGGCTGGACACATCGAATTAGAATAGTATGAAAATATGCTTTATAGCCCCGAAATCATATCAGCTGTTTAATCCCAAGGTACGATCAACCTTTGGCGGTTCCGAAGTTCAACTTAGTTTGATCGCTAAGCAGCTTTCGAAAAACCATAAGGTCAATATTAACTTCATGGTGGCAAACTACGGACAAAGCAACAAAGAAACGTTCGGCAAGATACAAGTCTGGAAGTCTCTAAATCTTGAATCAAATATCTTACAACAAATCTGGACATTTTATAAAACTTTTAAAAAAGTTGGTGCCTATATTTACATTCAACGTTCATTGTCAAAATTCTCAGGAGCAATTGCTTTCATTTGTAAGCTATCTGGAAAAAAGTTCGTTTACATGGTGGCTAATGACGGTGAAGTTGATTTAACTCACCCATTCTACAAAAAAACAATCTGGAAGTTTCTGGCTGGCAGATTATTTATCTTAAGCAGCATGATTTGTGTCCAGTCTGAGTATCAAAAGAATCAATTAAAAAAGAATTTTAATCGTGACAGTGTTATCATACGATCAGTTATCAATCCTCCAGGTCAAACTACAATTATTAATGAAAAGAATTACATTCTCTGGATCGGACGTTGTGACAAAGTTTATAAACAACCCGAAATATTTCTGCGATTGGCCGAGAGACTACCTAACTACAAATTTGTCATGATCTCGCCGCCTGCCACTGAACAACAAGAATTTTTTATATCTATAAAAAAACAAGCTGAATCAGTACCTAATGTTAAGTTCATTGACTTTGTTCCGTATCACGAAACAAGCGTATATTTCAATAAAGCAAAGCTACTCGTTAATACATCTAGCCAGGAGGGTTTCCCAGCAACTTTTCTACAGGCTGGTATACACAGAACTCCTATCCTTAGTCTAAATATTAATCCTGATGGTATATTTAGTAAATACGGAATTGGTTTAGTGTGTCACAATGATTTTGATGAGTTAATCAAAAACTTTAATACTATAATTGACGAAAATCTGTATAAGAAACAATCGGAAAATATTTACTTATACACTATAAAAAATCACGACATTGAAAAAAATACAAATGAATTTTATAAATACATAAAAAGTCTTTCTTGATTATATGCCCACACCATTTATGATCAGTATTATCGTATTAAACTATAATGGCAAAAAACATTTAGAGTCTTCGATTCCGGCTCTTCAAAAATTAACTTATCCCAATCATGAAATAATTGTAGTCGACAATGGTTCATCAGACAGTAGTGTAGAATATCTGAATCAATTTTCTAATATACGTATTGTAAAAAACAATAAAAACTTAGGATATTCGAAGGGCAAGAACCAGGGAGTTGAAGAATCAAAAGGAAAATACATTTTGCTTATGGATAATGATATCGTTATTAATGATCCATCAACAATTGAACAGCTACTAAAGTTGAGCCAAGATAAAAATGATAATTGTTTCATTAGCCTTCCTTGTCTTGATAGTGGTCAGGAAAAAACAGTTGGATATGGTGGCTTTGGGTTTCGATACTTCCTATCTAATAATAAGCCAGTGTCTGTAAAAGCATTGGAGAAATGTGATCACTACAATATATCAGGTTTAATTGGTGCTAATATTTTCTGCGCACGAAATAACTGGAGTGCCTTGGGTGGGTTTGATACCAGTCAGCCATTTAATATTGATGATTGTGATCTTGGTTTTAGAGCTTGGCTATTAGGATATTCCTGCTACCTTTATTCGAAAACCTACACCAATCATATCGGTATAGCAACTCGAGTTGATAATTCTCAGTGGTGCTGGAAATATAAATATCACTTCTCGGGTATCATGCGTGTTATAGCAAAAAATCTTCTTTGGTATAACGCCTGGTTGTTTGGATTAGCTTTTTTTATTTTAGAAATTATTAAAACATTAAAACAATCTATAACTCGAAAATCTTTATGCCCGGTGGGTTCTTTTTTCTGGTCGATTGGTTTATTCCTGATAAAACTCCCCGAGACCCTGAAGCTACGCAAAGAGATTCAATCAAAAAGAGTTATTAATAAAGATACCTTTTTGTTTATAAAAAAACCAAAATTCTAATTGCTATGAGTCATCATCCAAAAATCTCAGTAATCACATCAGCCTACAACGACCAAAAACATATATCTGAATCTATTGAGTCTATTTTATCTCAGACTGAAGGTAACTTCGAATTTATTATTATTGACGATGGGTCTACTGATAACTCTCTTGAAATTATTTATAAATTTAAAAAGCGGGATAGTCGTATCAAACTGATTCGAAATAAAACCAATATTGGCCTTACTAAATCACTAAACAAGGGACTTGAACAATCTCAGGGCAAATACATCGCCCGTCAAGATGCCAATGACGTCTCATTGCCCCAACGCTTTGAGTCACAATACATGTTTTTAGAAAACAATCAGGACATCTGCTTATGCGGCTCTTCTATAAGCTTTATTGATACTAATGGTCAAATAATTCAAAAAAAACAAAAAAGTTTTCTCTTTCAAACAGCCGGTATAGCAAAGATGCTTCCCAAACAGAACTGTATCGTTCACAGTACAATTTTCTTCAGAAACGAAGGGTTCAGATATCGTTATAAATTCTATTATGCCCAAGACTACGACCTCTATTTAAATTTGTTGTCAAGTAATAAAAAGCTTGTGAACCTAAAAGATATATTAGTACATTGGCGAATGGACTCAAATGCTATTAGTTATAGAAATCGTGACAAACAAACCCACTTTGCTAAAAAAGCTCGCGAATTCTATTCACAACGTATCAAAAAACAGACCGAAGCCTATTATCAGTTTAATCCTGAATCTATTCTCTCTCGCAAATCATTTGCCTCGACAAATGGTATTGTACTAGAAGACAGGCTTAAGAATCATCTTAAGCACGGTGAATTCACAAAAGCCAGAATACTATATAATGATGAGTACAGAAACCTAAAGTTTGCAAATAATAAATTTTTATTTTGGATATTTACACACATACCTTTTATTTACAAATTATATCGTAAACTTGTTTATAAGGACTCCTGATATGAATTTAAAGAATAAAAACCTGGCTCTCTTTCTGACCGATGGCATGTCATTGCATAAATGGCATGAGATAGGAATGCTGGAGCGAGAGATTGCACCCTATAATTATTTGGCGGATTTTTTCGACCATATATATATATTTAGTTATGGCGGGTCGGAAGATCTTCAATATAACAACCAATTAAAAAATAATGTTTCAGTAGTTATTAAAAAAAGTACAGTCTCGAATTCACTTTACCAATTAACACTCCCCTTTCTTTATCGCAAACTATTATCAAAATGTCAGTTTTATAAAACAAATCAAATATACGGATCTATTCCCGCAATTATTTCAAAAATACTTTTTCGAAAAAATATTTTAGTTATTAGAAGCGGTTATATTGCTACACTGAACGCCAAGCTCTACAAGAAAACATTTTATAAAAGAGCTATGATCAACATGATTGAGTGGCTGGCATATAACCTGTGCAATATTTCATTTATTCCCACAAAAGAGAATGCTGATTACTTAATTAATCGCTATGGTTTCTTGAAAAAGAAACTCTTTACCCTGAATAATTCAATCAATATAGAAATATTTAAACCAATTAATTGTGAAAAAAAGTACGACATTGGTTATGTTGGCCGTCTCAATGCTGATAAAAATCTATTGAATCTTCTTGAGGCAATCAAAGATTCGGGATATAAGGTGTGCTTCATTGGCCGGGGTGAAGAAAAAGACTCTTTGGAAAAATACGCCCAAGAAAATAGTATTGACCTTGAGTTTATAGATAAAGTCAATAATTATGATTTGCCAAAGTATTATAGCGCATTTAAGATCTATGCTTTCCCCTCTTTGCATGAAGGCAACCCCAAGACTTTGTTAGAAGCAATGGCATGTGGTCTTCCAATTGTGGGTTGCGATGTTATCGGGGTTAATAATATTATTAAAGATGGAAAAAACGGATTACTATCCCGACCCGATGCATCTAACTTGAAGGAAAAAATTGTGCACCTCATGTCCAATCAATCTTTAATGAACGACCTGGGTCAGCAAGCCAGGCAATTTATTAAACAAAATTACGATTTCAGTATCATAATAAATAAAGAGCTCGACATTTATAATAAAGCATTAACCCGTTAAGAATATGGCTGATCACTTTGGAAACATTTCCGTAGATATCAAAAAGCTCCACGAGCAAATTAATAAACCGGATCAAAAGACCCCTAAGATTAAAACATTAAATCCGTTTACTCGATTTATTTATTTGGCGTTAGTCAAACTGGGTCTTTTTAAGAAATTTGTCGATAGTGGATTCATCAGGGATTGGTTCAAAGAATTCAACCAATACTGGATGCAGCAACTTAATGGTCGACCGCTAAACTTGCATGATTTTTTCTTTCTTTATTCATGGTATCGCACGAAATTTCAGTCCATCGAAGTAAACGAGAACGCCGATGAAAATGAATTCATGGCTAGCTGGCAGAAACCGGAAAACATATATCTAACATTCCATTCAGTATATAAAATCGCCACCGCGCCTTTTTGCTACTACCCATTTAAAAAATATTTGCCCTCAAATGGAGCAATTCTTGAATACGGCTGCGGTATGGCTCCGATAATAACCAACCTGGTTCACAGCGGGCAAACAAATTATTCGCTGACTATCGCCGACATACCTCAATTCACCTTCCATTATGCCAAATGGAAGCTGAAACCTTTTGGGGTAAAATGCGTTGATATAAATCCATCCGAGCTGCCTGAATTAAAAGATAGCTATGATACAATTTTCCTCCAGGCAGTATTGGAACACTTGCCCAATCCGTTGGAGGTTGTGAAAAACCTAACCGCACACTTGAAAGGGGGCGGCTATCTAATATTTGATTACAGTTTGGGTGATGGACACGGTCTTGATACAATGGAATCAGTCCGACAAAGAAAAGATGTGCTGAATTATCTAACAGATACCTTTGAATTGACCAGCGGGAGATTTGAGTCAGAAAAAAGCATGGGCACAACAATTGTCAGGAAAAAATAATATGAAAATCTTGAATCAGTCATTACTTAAGTTATTTATCCGACTGCACAACTATTCTTATAAGAAGATCACTGACCTAGTCACAAAGATAAATAACGGTCAGCATCCTAAGCATTCAATAATCAACTATCATCAATTCTTTGTAGATAACGTAGCTGAGGATGATACGGTCGTAGACCTCGGTTGCGGCACTGGAGCCAATGCTTATGATGTTGCCAAAAAAGCCCAACGAGTCATCGGGATTGACATCAAACAGAACAACATTGACCAAGCCAAACAAAGATATCAAAGAGACAACCTTTCTTTTGTCGTTGGTGACGCCACTAAATACAATTTCGATAATAAGATAAACAAGGTTGTGCTTTCAAACGTCCTGGAGCACATTGAAGGTCGAGTCAGCTTTTTAAAAAAGATGCATGACTTATCTGACACTATTTTGTTACGCGTCCCCATGTTAACGCGTGATTGGTTAACTGTATATAAAAAAGAACACGGTTATGAATACCGTTTGGACCCGACTCACTATATCGAATATACTCTGTCGGATTTGAAAGAAGAAACCAGTCTGAGCGGCTGGGTAATAGAAAGCTATTCAATCCAGTTCGGCGAATTCTGGGGTGTTCTAAAAAAGGCAAAAACCTAATAATGAGATTTATCACTACAGCTTACGGTAACGATTATATAGGTTTTTTACTGACCTGCATTTTTTCTATTACTAAGAGTAATCCTGATGCTGCTGTTTCAGTTTTCTGGAGTGACATTGACAAGACTTACATTGAACTTTTGAATCAAACCTTCCCCAATGTTGAATTTAAAAAGAATGAGGTTGACATACCCCGAGACTTCATCAAAAGAATTTCCAGCAAAACAATACTCTGGAACAAGGCCATCGAATTGTACCCGGACGAGCAAATATGCCTATTAGATAGTGATACATTGGTACTGAAAGACATTTCACATTTTTTTGAGAATGATTTTGATATTTCTTTTACAATAAAAGACGAACGCATACCTCTCAACACTGGGGTTATGTTAGTAAAAAATTCTGGCCGGGTTACTATATTTTTTCAAGAATGGCAAAACAGAACTAATTTAATCCTTAACGATCCAAAAGAATACGCCAATGCTAATAACACCGATGACTACCCTTATGGCGGGACAGACCAGATGTCATTTTATAACCTGATAAATTATTCCAAGGGCCAGAATAGTTTTACAGCTGACATCGCAGGAGAATCGGTAAAGCTAATCGCACTACCCTGTGCACAGTTAAATGAAACGCGTTCAACAAATATTACACCAGAAAAACATATTTTACATTACAAAGGCGGCTGGCGTCCCATTTTATTAGATGGTACAAATTTCACCTCCAATCGTCCTAAAGAAAAAAGTCTGGAAATGTATAAATTATTTTTGAAAACTTTTTCTGAAGCGATTGAGGCCATACAAAAAATTGACCCCCAAGTACGTATGAGGGATTTTAACATCCGGGTACCCTATTACCTCAATATAGAAACTGGCCAGGAGAACAAGCTGAAATATTTTGTTTACAAAACCATGAACACCCTGTTCTTCAACAATATTAGAAGAATAAACAAGCATATAAAATAAGTTGAGCTATACTGGTTTAAATCTAGATCTATGTTATATTAAACTAGTCTATTTTATTTAAGTAATTCATACAAAATGTGGAATAATAATCGACCAGAAATTATTAAAGAGATTCTAAAAGATTCACCTATTGACTTTATTGACGTAGGTACTTCTGGAGGAATTACTGATTTATCTGGACTCTCAGATCTGATGATTTGTCAAGGCTTCGAGCCAAATATAAATGAAATATCCAAATTGGAAAACAAGCAAACAAACCAAAGTTATCTCAAAAAACGAGGAGTAAAAAAGTTACCTAATTATAAAAGTAAAAAATTCTATCCTTATGCTCTTAGTAGTAAGGACGGACATGGCACCTTGTACATAACAAGAAGTCAAGGCACAAGTTCAATGCTAAAACCTAATACTGAGGTGTTAAAAAATTTAAGACAAAACGCCTGGATAAATGGATTTGAAGTTATTAAAGAAGAAAAGGTAAAAACAGTTACTCTTGATACCTTTTTCAATAAAAATAACCTAACGCATATTGATTTTATCAAACTAGACACACAAGGTACTGAGTATGACATCTTAAAATGCAGCAAGACGATAGAAAACAATGTTTCAGTAATAAAAACAGAAGCAGAAATTGTTCAACTATACGAAAATCAAGGGCTTTTACATGATATATCCAATCTATTATACGAAAAAGGCTATTCACTGATAAATCTTGATTTGAAGCCTCTTTTTCATTTAAAAAACACATTCCCTAAAAGCTACAATCGTCTTGGCTGGGTTGACGCAATTTTTATTCGAGAATTAAAAAACTGGAATTGTAAAGAACAACTGACTTTATTCAAGCAAGCAATTATAATAGCTGAATTAGGTTTTGTAGATCTTTCCGGGTATTTACTGAAAAATATCAACATAATAAAAGAAAGTGATAAATATGAAATTATAAAATATTATGGCAATTATCCACATACATCAATAAAAAAAAGGCTTATGATAAAAACAGCTAAATATTTTAATAATAAATTGTTTTCTTTTTTTAAGAAATTCTAATTGCTTTCCAACCAATGAGCAACTCGTGGGTCAATGCACTTACTTATAAGATTTCCAAAAGAATCGACATCTTCGAGAGAAAAGCTATCAATAAAATGAGGGAGTCGGGCCATCTGTTTTTCTTTTCCGAACTAATACCTCATTTCAAAGGTAAGAATGTCTTTGCTTTTGCCACTGGTGGCAGTGTGAATAATCTCAAGAATGTGGATAGGCTAAAAGATTACAACGTTTTTACTGTTACAACCGCTCCCTACTTCTTGAACCAAAAATACGGATTTAGTCCAACCCTCTGGTTCCTACATTACGAACCCTTGGCTCAAGCGGTGATGGAAGAAGAAGATAAACATGGAAAAATTGATTTGTCTGATACCTTTATCATGCTGCCAGCCAATGATTCTTTCTCCCCTTCTTTTTTCAGTTCACCGGTTATGAAAAAATTGCGTGACCGGCACCCAGAAGCGTCTTATGTCCTGTTTCGTGAACATAGGGGCCGGATGAATTCGGACAATCTGCATCCAGAATATCTAGAAATGGGCATAGAACCGATCCGGGCCCTAGGTGGCACACTCGAAGGCACATTTTTACCGGTTTGTGGTTTCTTGGGGATATCAAACGTATATTTCTCAGGCGTGGATCACCTGTTACACACTGGACACTTTTGGGACAAGAACCGTAAATATCAGTCAATGCAGGGTGATCCAATCAAATTCCCCGAAGACGAATACATTTTAAAATGCGCCCAAGCTGCCAAAAACGCCTGCGAAAAAAAAGGACTGGGCTGTTATCGTCTGGAGCCAGAAGAAACTCTGCTGAAATTATATCCGCTGCTCGATTTCGAGCAAGCCATTGCTCAGGCCTCGCCCCGCATCACACCCCAAGCGATCAGAGATAAATACAAATCTTTTTCCTACAATGAAGATCAGCGTTCTATATAAATTCCAATCCGGGCCCTGGGGTGGCGGCAACCAATTCCTGAAAGCGCTCAGGCATCAATTAACACAGATGGGGCAATATGAAGAAAATCCCAGAAAAGCTGATGTTGTTTTGTTTAATGTCTATCCATTTGGTGCGGAATACCTTTTCCGAGAAGCTGTAAAAATTAAAAAAGAATTTCCCAACAAGCCCATAGTCTATCGACTCGATGGCCCGCTTTTTCTTTACCGCGGTCGTGACAAGGATATTGATTTGATTATCAAAAAATTCGGTGACGCTGTGATAGATGGAATCGTCTTTCAATCAAAATGGAGTATGGAACAGAACAAAACCAAGCTAGGCATATCCGCACCATACGAAACATACATTTATAACGCTTCGAACAACCAAATTTTTAATGATAAAAACAAATCGCCCTATAATCTAAGACAAAAAATAAAAATCATCGCTACCAGCTGGTCAGCTAATTGGAATAAAGGTTTTAAAATATATAGATATCTTGATCAAAATTTAGATTTTTTAAAATATGAGATGATATTTGTCGGCCACTCCCCGATTGAGTTCAATAATATAAAATGGATTAAACCATTGCCGTCAAAAGAGCTGGCTCAAATACTAAATCAACAAGATATCTACATAACCGCTTCTCAGAACGACCCGTGCTCTAATTCATTGATCGAAGCGCTGACCTGCGGCTTGCCCGCCGTGGTATTAAATGACGGCGGTCATTCCGAATTACTTGGTAAGGGCGGGCTGACATTTATTAACGAGTCTGATATAATTGAAAAAATTGAAGCCGTTGCTAACAACTACTCAAGCTACAGATGTAGCCTGCCTACTTTCTCAATCGATAAAGCAGCAAGCGACTACCATCAATTCTGTAAGAAAATAGTAGATGCAGTTAACAAAAAAGGGTATCAGCCCAAGGAAATCACTGCCGTATCAAAACTGAGTTTTTTCTCAATTCGAATCCGGGCTTGGAAATGGAAATTTTGGACTAAATTCAGATCAAAATTTATCTAAATATGTTAATAATTTAATCTGATACGTCAGATTTTTTTGTTTGACATATAGCCGAAACAGAAGTATTATTTTAATTACTTGGTCAATAAATATCATCTTATGGAACAGAATAAAAAGATAATCGCTCTAGTGCCAATGAAGGGGCATAGCGAACGAGTGCCAGAAAAAAATATTCATGATTTTGCTGGTAAGCCTCTTTTGTTTTATATTCTTAATACTCTGAGCAAATCGAAATTCGTTAATGCCATCTATGTCAATACTGATAGTGATAAAATTTCCGAAACTATAAATAAGTTGTTTCCAAAAGTGAAAATTATTATACGTCCGGAACAATCACGTGGTGATCATGTTTCTATGAATAAAGTAATAACATATGATATTTCTCAAATAAATAATGGGCATTTTCTGCAAACACATACAACCAATCCTTTACTTCAAACAATTACAGTTGATAATGCAATCCAAAAATATTTTGAATCACTTGAAACTAATGACTCACTTATGTCAGTAACTCGCTTGCAAACAAGGCTATATGATCATGACGGTAAGCCAATCAATCACAATCCGAATAAACTTCTCAGAACGCAAGACCTTAATCCTGTCTATGAAGAAAATTCAAACTTATATATCTTCAGCAAAGAGTCTTTTTGCAACAACAACAATAGAGTTGGTAAAAATCCACTGCTTTTCGAAATTGATGGATTAGAATCAACCGATATAGATACTCCTAACGATTTTAAAATCGCAGAAATACTAATGCGAGAAAAAATAGTTATATAAAAGAATGTCATCCGACTCCAAATTAGACTCTAAAGATTTTTCTATAGTCATCAGAACCTACAACGAGGAGCGTCATGTCGATAAGCTACTCAGGAGTATTTATGGTCAAAAAACAAATAAAAACTTTGAAGTCATAATTGTCGACTCGGGCTCAACTGATGCCACACTGGATATCGCGCAAAAATACCCTACTTCGATCCTACGTATCAATCCTAATGACTTCTCTTTTGGCCGTTCTCTAAATCTGGGCATTGCCAAAACTCAAGGCGAAATTGTGATATTGATTAGTGCCCATTGCTACCCACCCTATGATAATTGGATAACACATATCACCGAACCATTCCAGGACAAGTCAGTGGCTTTAGTCTATGGGAAGCAAAGAGGTAATCACAAAACTAAATATTCTGAAAACCAGATTTTTAAAAAAATGTTTCCCGAGCAACCCATTTGGAAACAGACTAATCCTTTTTGTAATAATGCTAATACAGCCATTCGACGCTCTTTCTGGAAAGAAGTGCCATATAACGAGGAATTAACCGGACTGGAAGATCTTGACTGGGCTAATAAAATGTTGAAAAGTGGGAAAACTATCACCTATCATTCAAAAGCCACCATCATCCACGTACATGAAGAAAATCCCAGCCGAATTTATAGACGTTATCAAAGAGAGGCCATTGCCCTAAAAAAAATATTCCCTGAGACAAACTTTACCTTTATTGATTTTATTAAACTTTTCCCCGTTAATGTCGGGCTGGACATTTTCCGTGCCATGAGAGATGAACCAAAGTTGAGACACCTCTGGGAGGTACCAATATTTAGATTTATCCAGTACTGGGGGACTTATCGCGGTTATCAGTATAAGAAACCTCAATCTGAAAACATTAAAAAATTCTATTACTATCCAAGATCCATAAAAAAATAATATGACCTACATTGACATATCGCACACATTAAGCATAGATCTCCCCCACTGGCCGGTCAACAGCCAGGACCCGGAAATAAAAAAGGTCTTAAGCATAAAAAAGGGTAATACCAATAATCTCACTTGGCTGGGAACAGATATTCATATCGGCACTCATATTGACGCGCCGTATCATTTCATCGAAAACGGTAAAAAAATCGATCAGGTAAACTTAGAAGGTTTGATTGGTCCATGTTTTGTTATGGACACCAAAGATGCAAAACTGATAGATCAAAAGCTATTAGAATCACACAATATACCAAAAAGCACTAGCCGGATATTGTTCAAAACATCTAATGCCAGGCTTTGGGATAACAAAGAGTTTCATAAAGACTTCGTTGCCTTAAGTGCAGACGGCGCCCGATGGATGGTGGAAAATAATATAGTATTGGTCGGCATAGATTATCTTTCTATTCAGCCTTTTGAACAGCCAGGGGATGAAACCCACATTATATTGCTAAAAAATGATATAATAATAATCGAAGGCTTGGATTTGAGAAACGCAGATGAAGGAGTATATGAATTGATTGCTCTGCCTCTAAAAATATCGGACTCAGAGGGAGGACCTGTTCGGGCAATTTTAAAAACCACTAACTAAATCAATGGCCAAATACAAAGTTCTGGTATCAGCTACTTATCTACAAGATGATATAAAAGATTATCTAGGTGTTTTCAAAAAACACAATATTGAAATTGATCAGCCAAAAGTGATCGAGAAGCTGACTGAACCAGAACTTCTGAAGATCATTCATCTCTACAACGGCATTATCTGCGGAGACGATGAAATAACTAAACCAGTAATCAATCGGGCTAAGAACTTGAAAGTTATTGTGAAATGGGGCACCGGCATTGATTCGATAGATTCATCCTATGCCAAATCAAAGAATATTCCAGTCTATCGCACGACCAATGCTTTTACTGAACCGGTGGCTGACCAGGCTTTAGCATTCATCCTCGCGTTGGTACGCAACATCTTCAAATCCCAGAAACTGATGCATGATAATAAATGGGAAAAAGTACATGGCACCACTTTGTCTGAAAAAACTGTGGGCATCATCGGCTTTGGTAATATAGGACGAGCTACCGCCTATCGAGCCCAAGCTTTTGGATCACAGATATTAGCCAATGACATAAAAAAGATTCCATCAGCCATAGCAAAAAAATATTCAGCCAAGATGGTTTCATTGCCCACACTATTAAAACAATCGGATATAATCTGCGTATCTTGTGATTTGAATCCAACCAGCTTTCACCTACTAAATAAGAAACAATTTGAGGCCATGAAACCCTCAACCATGGTGGTTAACATAGCCCGCGGCCCCATTATTCAAGAAATGGCATTGCTTTGGGCTTTGAAAAATAAAAAAATTGCCGGTGCCGGACTGGATGTCTTCGAAAAAGAGCCGCTCAAGAACACACATCAGCTCAGAAAAATGGATAATGTTATACTCTCCGCTCATAACGCCAATAGCAGTCCAAAATATTGGCATAGGGTTCACAAAAATTCTATAGCCATGCTCATAAATGGATTAAAAAAGAAGAGACCTGTTTAAGCAGATCTCTTTTGAAGCTCGCGCAAAGCGGCTAGAATGGTCCTGACGTCGCCTAGCGCACTGTGAGCAACCACCGGCTTGGGAAGTCCAAGCGCTGTTTGGATTGTACTGCTTGAATAACCTTCAGGGGCAACACCAGCTCGACGAAACACTTCCCTCATGTCATGGAACCTACTCGGTTCGAACGGAAAAGTTATTCCGAGCAACTCGCAGTTCGCTTGCAAAAATCCCTCGTCTCCAGGAAAGGTACCTCCCCATGAGTAGAGATAATCCGAGCCCATCCACTCTCCGAAACGCTGTAGTGCTTCCGGAAAGCTGACACCTGTCGCATCCACTACTTCTTGAGTTATTCCCGTCAGTTGGACAAAGAAATCAGAAAGCCTTGGATTCACGGTGGGTTGGATGATGATTTCGAAGGTTTCCTTCTCGGAAATATTCGCAGCTAGAACTCTAGCCGCACCGATTTGGACTACTTCGATATGCTCGCCCTGTCCGCTCCACCTGCGTCGGAGTGCTCCTTCCCATGTGGTTACCTCACAATCAAACACGACAAATCCTTTCGGTATATCTTGCATTTTCTGCTCCTTTCGGAAATGCGTTTCGGTTTCAGCTGTAAAAAGAACCGTCCGTACAGTATATCAATTGTTTTCTGTTTTGTCAAGTATTGCAAATAAATCAAATTATTGTAAAATTTAATTATGCTACAAAAAAGGGTCATTATTACCGGTGCATCCGGCGGAATAGGAAAAGCCACCGCTTCTCTTTTAAAAAAAAACGGATGGCTTGTTATTGGAATTGATAAAAATGGTAAAAATAATGAGTGTGACGAATTCCTGACCGTAGATCTTTCCAATAGTAATAAGATAAACAAGGCCTGCGAGAAAATAATAAAAAAACATAATTCGATCAGCGGTTTGGTCAACAACGCGTCGATCCTAATTACGAAAAGTATTGCTGAAACAAAAATGGCTGATTGGGATCTGACAATGGACACAAATGTGCGTTCTGCCTTTTTGCTTACCAAACTATTCGCCCCAGTATTAAAACCTGACGGAGCAATAGTCAATATTAGCTCAGTACACGCCCAAGCCACTTCTAATTCAATATCAGCTTACGCCGCCTCAAAAGGCGCCCTGGTCGGATTCACCCGCGCTGCAGCCTTGGAACTAGCTGGAGATGGCATCCGTGTAAACGCAGTATTACCGGGTGCTGTAAATACAAATATGCTTAAAAGTGGTTTAAGTCGAGGGCATCTGGAATCAAACCAAGTTGAACAACAATTGGAAGAACTCGCCCAAAAAACACCTTTAAAGAAAATAGGCAAACCCAAAGATATTGCTGAACTTATCTACTTCTTAATTGATAACAGCCGATCTTCCTACATCACTGGGCAAACTTTTACAGCTGACGGGGGCGCACTGGCTAGATTGAGTACGGAATAACATGCCTGATATTGAGTGGATATATAAATTAAAAAAACAGGTTCCTGGTTTTTTGAACCAGATGAAGGGTAAACATAATCCTGGGTTTTATAAATACTCTCTATCTGGTGATCTCTACAATGAAAATCAGACATGGGGTCTTGGTAATACGGTTTTTGCAATAAAGATTTACTACACTCTTAACCTATTGAAAGATTTATCGCTAGAAGAAAAAAAGGCTGCATCTGATTTTATTCTAAGCTTTCAAAATCCAGACGGCTTATTCTATGATCCTTTGATTAAAAGATTGACTAAAATACCAGATATCATTGCCGCTATCAAAGGTAACAATTTCAATAACTTCTTCCATCAACAAACTAAACGAGCCGAAACCAGACAGTCGATCTCTGCTCTGCAATTAATGAACGAAGGTGTACAATATTCGGATAAAAATTTGCCCAGCACTGAAATCCAAGTGACTCGATACCTTAACAATCTTGATTGGTCCAAACCTTGGGGAGCCGGAAGTCATTTTTCTCACCTTATTTTTTTCTTAAAAAACAGTCAGTTGCCTAACCGTTCAGACTTGATAAATTATGCCATCAGTTGGGTCAATCAGATACAATCACACGAAACTGGTTCTTGGTATAAAGGCAATCCAACACTTAGACAAAAAATCAACGGCGCCATGAAAGTGATCACGGCACTAAAAGTCGCAGATAAAATGAGTTTTAGCTTCCCTGATAAAATAATTGATATGTGCTTGTCGGCAAAAAATGACGAAACCGCTTGTGATAATTTCAATATTATTTACGTCTTGCATTACGCTAATCAAGTAGTGGGGGAAAATTATCGAAGAAACGAGATCAATCAAGTTGTTCTAGAACGTCTTGAGCTTTATCGTAGACAATACTATCCTGAAATTGGAGGTTTTTCATTCTTGCCAGGACAAGCTAACACTTACTATTACGGAGCAAAAATTACCCGTGGCTCAGCCGAGCCGGATATCCACGGAACAGTAATGTTTCTCTGGGGTATATCTATTATTGCTCAAATACTGAATATCTATGAAAAATTAGGATTTAACGAGTTCACACCATAACATGCCAACGCTAAAAGAAAAGATGTCGTATTACACCTGGGTATCATATCGTCGCCGAACGATAGATGAACTCTTGAAAAAGAATTCTTCGCTTTTTCGAGGAGTAGTTCTAGATATTGGCGGTAGAAACAGAGGCCATTTCAAAAAACCCGTTAATAAAGTTGAAAAGTGGATATTCGCCGACATTGAAGAAAAACACTATCCCGATATGGTTCTGGACGTTATGGACATGGCCGGACTGGATAATGAAAGTATTGACGTTATCAATGCCACTGAGCTGTTCGAACACGTCGTCAATCCTGAGCAGGGGTTGAAAGAATGCTATCGAGTATTAAAACCTAATGGAACGATTATTATTTCCATGCCTTTCCTGTATCAAATACACGCTGATCCCTTTGATTTTCAGCGCTGGACTGATAACAAATGGAAAAAGGTGCTTAGAGAAAACAACTTTGAAATAGAAAAGTTTGAAATAATGGGTCGCTTCTTCACCGTATTAGCCGAATCTAAAAGGGTGCTGATTAATTCTCTACCCCCGATTCTTAAATGGTCTTGCTATATACTCTTCCCTATCTGGGACGTAATGACATGGCTCGACAAGTCATCCGTCGTAAAAAAGCACCCAGTACTAGGTAAATATCATGGTGGATACTTTATTATTGGAACAAAGAATAAATGAAACCCTTAATAGATGTATTAATCGTAAACTATAATACCGCAGACTTTGTCGCCCTAACTCTCTGGGCTCTGAAGAAACTAACTGATAATCCGTATCGGGTAATTATTCTTGATAACAGGTCAACCGAGAAAGACTGTAATCAACTCTATAAAATAGTTGAAGATTACGATAACGTAACCCTAGAAAGAAGCGATAAGAGCATTACTGGTGAAGCCGCCCATGCATACGGTCTAAATTATTTGACCCAACAAGTTACTGCGCCATATTTCGCCATCTTGGATGCAGACGCCACCTGGCTGATTAAAGGTTGGGATACCATCCTGTTTGAGGAATTAAACGAAAAAGTAAAGGTGGCCGGGACTCAAGCACCGGTCGGGTCGCATAAAGAAGCAGATTTCCCGCTGGTCTTCTGTATGCTGTTCGAAACTCAAGCCTTCAAAGAAATCAATCCTAATTTCAATCCCCCGCCTCCTCCTCAAGTCGGTGTGGGCGCTGGTTTGCGGCAAAAATATCATGACGCCGGCTACACTGGTAAGGTTATCGAGATGAAAAACACTCGTACATACAAAGACGGCCCTTTTGCCGAATTGATTTGTGCGGAGTATTATTTGGATAGAGATTATAGAAATATTTTTGCTTCCCATTTTAGCCGAGGCTCAACTCTAGGGGTAAACAAATATATGAGCACTGGATTTAAATTCCTTTATAAGACACCAATTTGGGGTAGATGGCTTTTAAGGCACAAAGGGGCCCAAGAAAAGAAACGCTGGATTCAAATCTGCCGAGATATAATCAACCAACAAATTTAGATTGACTCAAAAATTAATTTGAGTTATTGTAGAGTAGGTGCATATCAATATGACAAAAATTTGCGATACACAATCTCCCAAAAAAAACGACCAGGGTACTATGATACCCCTTTTTAAGGTATTTATGCCAGAGAGTGTTAAAAAACCCCTGATAGATACTTTAATGAGCGGATATATCGGTCAAGGCCCGCGCGTTGAAGAATTCGAATCCTTGCTGTCAAAATGGATTAGAAACTCCAACGTTCTAACAGTCAATGCTGGAACCAGTGCGCTACATTTGGCTTATCATATGATTATTGAGAATTCCGGCGATGAAATTATAACAACGCCCATGACCTGTACGGCCACTAATACGCCAATAGTAAATACCAAAGGTGGCAAAATAGTATGGGCGGATGTTGATCCTTATACTGGACTTATTGATCCCGACGATATAGAAAAGAAAATTACCCCACGTACTAAAGGTATAGTAATGGTCCACCTGGGCGGTAACCCCTGTGATATTGATCGTATTAATGAAATAGCCAAAAAGCATAATCTAAAAACAATTGAGGATGCCGCTCACGCCTTCGGTAGTACCTACAAGGGACGCCGTTTAGGTAATAACACGTCTGATTTTGTTATGTTTTCGTTCCAAGCCATTAAACACTTAACCACAATTGATGGCGGCGCACTCATAACAAAATCAAAAGACGACTATAAACGAGGGAAGCTTCTAAGGTGGTATGGTATTGACCGAGAAATAAAAAGCGAGGATTTGCGTTGCGAGGAAGACGTAAAAGAGGCAGGTTATAAATTTCACATGAACGATGTTTGCGCAGTTGTCGGTGTTGAAATGATGAAATATGTGGAAGAAATTATTGCTAAACATCGAGCAAATGCAAAATTTTACAATGACAACCTTAAAGTTGACTATGTTAAAGAGTCATCAGACGGTAAATCAGCATACTGGATGTATACAATTCATATCAAGGGCGGACGACGTGATGAATTTATACGCTATATGAAAGATAATGGTGTATTAGTTTCCAAGGTTCATTCCCGCAATGATACTCATACCATGTTTAAAGATTTCAAAGCTGAATTGCCTGGCTTGGAAGAGTATTACAAATCCATGTGCAGTATTCCAGTTGGTTGGTGGCTGGCTGAAAAAGAGTGCGTAAAAATAGCTGATTTAGTAAATAAATTTTAATACCATGATCACACACAATAATTATTGGCTTAGGGCGGTAGAGGAAGATGATTTGACCTGGATGAAGGAGTTGCGTAATGATGAATCGACCTGGTCACAATTAGGTAACTTTGTTTTTCTGAACGAAGCCCGACAAAAAAATTGGTTTGAAAACATGAACTGTAATAACAATATTGAATATCTTGTTTATGGATACAAAGCAATAAATATTGGTATAGTCAGATTAACAGAGATAGATCACATAAACCGCTCCATGTGTGTTGGTGGCGATATACTCCCTCAACATCGTGGTAAAAAACATGCTCAACCGATGTATGAAATAATACAAAAACTCGGATTTGATGTCTGGGGTATGAACCGGCTCTGGTTGTTAGTACTTGCCAACAACGAAGTTGGATTACATGTATACAAAAAAGTTGGCTTCAAAGAGGAGGGAATCCAACGTCAAGCGATTTATAAGGACGGCAAGTTTGTCGACTATATAATGATGTCTATACTCAACAGCGAATATCAGAAATAATAATCAGGAATAAACCGCCAGCTACTGCTTCTCCATCACTGGTGGTTTTTTTACTTTCCTTTTCTCTGAGTAATTAATTACATAAAGTATTAGCATATTCAACGGATACTGGAGGCCATAAAGCAATGCTAGGCCTTCTATTTTGAAAAACACTAATAGTGGAACAGTTAATAGTATCTTCAGTACCGGATAAATAATAGCCTCAAGAAAAAGTATCTTCCGATTGCGTAAAAAGAGCATAAAATGCGTTTTGTACAAAGTATTTAATACGTAAAATGGTAAAAATAGAATTACTAACTGTGAGAGCAGAATTGATTCTTTATATTTATCTGAATACAGTACGGTTACTATCGTGGGTAAAATAAAGAATAATATCATCGCCACAAATAAGAAAAAGAAAAACAGCTGTAGATACTTTTTATTTGAAACTGTATTAGTCCGGGCTATTTTTGGTGATGCTATAACCAAAAGATTTTTAGTAAACTCAAAAAATTTATATGCTAGTGTAACGCCTATGGCGTAAATAGCTAAGCTTGCTGGACCTAAAAATATTCCAATCACAACTTTATCAATTTCGGCTGCTATTGTGGCTAATATTCTGATTTTAGTTAAAAAATATCCATAAGATATAGCTTGACTATCCTCTCTTTGATTATTTATATACTTAACGCTTTTAAGATAAAATACAGCGTTAAATAACAGGCTTATGAAAAAGAAAACCAGCACTATCGCTATTAAGCTGTCACTGAACAGATAGATTACCGTAATCATGGCTAAAGTATGAACCAGCGATTGGATTGAGGCGTAAATTGTAGATAGCTTGAAATACGATTTACCCTGAAATAATGAATCCCACATCTTTGGGGCATACAGAAACGGGAAAAATATTGATGACACCATGAAACCTGAGCCTAGTCCGGTATTGTTGTTGATGTAATAGTACGCGCCGATAATAAATAAGGCTGGTATTCCAACTAAGCTCCAGAGGAAGCTTTTACGTACTGATTTTTTATATCCCCCGTCAAATCCCCGGGCTGTAGCTTGGATAATTGATGTATTTAATCCTGGTAAAGTAATTATCGCAATAATAGACATTATTGAAATTATATATTGATAATTACCGTACAATTCCTGGCTAGTAAGCCGGGCAAAGGTTATTGAAACCACTAAACCGGTAATAATACTTATTAGCTGTCTAAGGCCTACCCATAAACCATTCAACGCAAAATAACTAAAGTCAAAACCTGTACTTTTGCTTAACCATATTAATATTCTGTTATACGCCTTTATCATTCATTTATTACTTTATATATATAAAAACCAAAGCGTTTATCTGGACTAATTATTTTTATTAATTCAATGTTGTTAATATACTTAATTAAATAATCAGGCGAGTATTTGAAATTCTCATGATTCGGCAGAGCATGCAAAACTAAATACTCAATGTCCTGACTTTTCATTAGCGACTTTATTATATTAATGCTTCCCATGGACCAGTAGCCAGGCAAACTATAGATATCAGTGCGATCGTAGTATTCATAATCCCATGGGAAAAATATGTATTGTTTTTTTTCGTTTAAATTAAAGATAAAATCCCTGTCGTAATAATAATCAAATATCATGGGATAGGTTGTAATAATTTTTGATATATCCACAGATTGACTATCCAGGTAATCGATCAGTGCCTTGGCATTATAATTTGGTATTTGATTTTTCTCATTCATTTCGCCATTATTTTCTGTAATAGTATAGTAGAAAGCTTGAACTGGATTAAACACTACAAAGAAGATTATAAATAAAGAGATCGGAAGAGCACACG
>JAHIZJ010000100.1 GCA_018814765.1 Patescibacteria group bacterium | reverse complement strand
TGACAGCTTAAGCCCCCTTCATCAGTCACTATGGCTGCTGCCTTTTTCATTGCCGGGACAATACTTGGTGTGGTGGCAGTTGAAACCAGAATATCTCCATAATCCATCTTTCTCATGTCTGCCAGAACGTTAACTATTTTCACAATTCCTTTAGCTTTACCCTTACATGCACAGGCGCCTGTAATCTTATTTGTCTGGGCTGACTCTTTTGGTTGATTGGGGCGTTTAACTTTTTTATAAATCTCCTGTGCTTCTTGGCCATAGAGTACAGCTATTGTACCATCGTCATTGGGCAAACAAATGTGGAATTTGTTTATCTCATTGATAATGCTAATATCGGGTTCCTTCTTATTGATCAAGCAACTCTTAACCATTTCATAAGGCATAGATCTAACTTGTTCCATCGATAAAAATAACCGACGAGCTACCTCTTGCTGTAGCTTTTTAACATGATAGTAGGACTTGCTCTGATAATCCTTGCGCCGTGGTTTGCCCCAAATGAGTTTTCCGGCTAGTTTAAGAATCGTCAGATTGAACTTATCCGGTTTTAACAGTTTGACATACTCCTTCTGCTTTTTAACTAACTCTTTTCTGTGTAGAGCCAGTCTTTTAAGCTCTTGGTTTGGATTAATGTCTTTAATTAAACAGTCCCGAACAAATCCTAGGAAATCGTTTTCAATATATTCAGGACCGTTATAAACATAGTAGACCCAGCAATGTTTTTTGGTATGTTTACGTAATAGTTCATAAAATGACTGGTACTCTTTTATTAAATAATCCAAATCCTTTTTCAAAACATCATCTCTCCATTTCTTTCTGCCAAAGAACTTGGTCATTAGTTTTAACAAATCAGTTTCTTGATCCTGGGCAAAAGAGTTATAGATTGGCTCGGTGAAAACTGCAAAGTAATCGCCATACTGATCCTTGGGGGCTTTCTCTTTTAAGAACCTCACTAAGTTATTCTCGACAAAGGAAAACTTCTGAAAATCCAAAATCGGAATCGCCACACCATAAGCATATTCATAGCTCTGTAGCCGCTCGTGTTTGTCCCAAAGCTGCCATAACTGTCGATGGCTCATCTTGGTCAAATCTGCCTTGAAAATGTTCTTCTCGGTCCAGCAATTCATAGCTTCGCCCTTTTTGTGACTCTGGTCTATGATCCACTCAACAAAATTATGATCCTTCAGAGCTCGTTTCTTGGCTTCATTGTGAGTGTTTTCCCAAGTCTTCATCTCACCAACATATTCAATGTTATTGTTATCAGATGTAATACCAAGAACCGGCCGGGTAAGTTTTAAGTATTTTTGATATTGAAAAAAACACTTCACCCAGATATAATTTCGAAACAGGGGCGAGTTATAATCCTGACCTACTACTTCCCAGTTGTATTTTTTGTATGACATTTATAGTTTTTTAACTATACCTTTGTCGGCATCAACCTCTATTTTATCTCCATCTTTCAATACTTTAGTGGCAAACTTGGTTCCAATTACACAAGGCTTTTTCATCTCTCTGGCCACGATAGCAGCGTGACAGGTTATTCCTCCGGCATCAGTCACAAAAGCTGCTGCCTTTTTCATAGCTGAAATAATTGTAGGGTTTGTGGCTAACGAAACAAGTATGTCCCCCTTCTTTACCTTATTCATTTCCTTGGCAACATTGACAACTCTCACAGTGCCTTGGACCTTACCCCAGTATGCAGTCGTGCCGGTAATTATTTTGGTATTTCTGTCTACCTCTTCTTTGTACAGATTATCTTGGATAATCTTTTTTGCTTTATTGCCATAGTAAAGCCTGTTCTTTCCGTTAATATAAGAATATACATAATATGAGTTTATTCTTTGGTTTATCTCTGTCATGTTCAATGAATTACCCATTAGCAAGCCAAAAATCTCCTCTTGCAAACAATGGTGTAATTGTTTTGTTGTGACTTTATATTGCTTGGTTAGCTCTTTGAAAAGCAAATCATATGTGTAGGCAACTTTAGATAAAATTGCCTGACGATAGGATTTCAGAAACATGAACTCCCGGGCGACCTTACAAAGATATTTGTTTTGTTTATCTAAGTGAAGTTGTTGGCTAAGCCTTTTTTGCTGTTCCTGTAGCTCTCTATCATTTCTGGCAATATCCTTAAGCTGTTGCAAGGGCGATTTTTTATTCTTTTTTATCTCGGCCAATCTTTTTTTGTAATAGTTTAAAGATTTTGCCGGCCCTTGATAACCATAATCGATCCAACAATATTTATCCGAGTGCTTCTTGATGTCTTTATCATCCAAATCTTTCTTTTCGGCTAGTTTTAATATATCGATTAATTCTTTCTTGTTGTAAGTATTTTTAAGTGGTGTTGTTAAAGTACTTAAAACTACCTGGGGGATCTTATTGATTTTGTGTTTATTAACAGCTTTGCTTATTTCCTCCTCTAGGCAATCTGATAAATAATTATTCTTAAAATCAATAGTAACAATCGGAATGCCCCAGATACATATTTCAGAAAAACCAGAAAATAAATCTTTCAAATGTTTGACTATTTGATTAGTACTCATTTGAGATGCCTCTTTGGCTAGAGCTAGGTCACACTTTTTAGAAACAGAGCGACCAATCTCTTTATGATTTCTATAAATTATGGCAGGGAACTGCTTGTCTCGATTAACTAGACTAAAAAAAGCTTTACCCAGTTTGCTCCAAAGGCGACGATCCACGTGCCAGTCTACATAATCCTTCTTGAAAGCAGAAAACGTTTCATTAAAATAAAAACCCAGATATTTTTTCCACATTCGATTTTGCAATCCTTGAACAATCAAATTAACGGACAACAAATCGATATTAGGTAATGGGTTGATAACTTTTAACTGTCGTTTTTTCATATTTTCCTCACAATCCCTTTATCTGCGTTGACCTCAATCTGGTCACCATCTTTGAATGTCTTGGTGGCAATCTTTGTTCCGACTATACAGGGTTTATCTAATTCTCGAGCGACGATAGCCGCATGCGAAGTTAGGCCGCCTTCATCTGTTACAAAGGCCGAGGCTCGTCGCATGACAGAAAGATAATCAGGATGCGTGGTAACTGATACTATTATATCGTTCGTTTTCACTTTACTCAAATCTTCTACTTTCTGAACAATTTTAACAGTTCCGATTACTCGACCAGATGAAGCAATCAGGCCTGTGAATGAGTTCATATTTTTCTGTTCTTCTAGGGAAACTTGAGCCTTAAGACGATCAGCCCGTGTCCCGGTGTTAACCGTTACCTGACCATGATTGGCTTGAATGGTGTATAGCTTACTCCGGGCCCTGAGTTCTTTGGTTGCCAGGGTGCTGTTGTTCAGTAGCGCAGTTTTCACTTCTTCACATGTATATAACATTAGATCCTCTATTAAAATATCCAATCGGCGCTTTATTTCTTGATAGAGCGGTCGTACTAAAAAATACCCCAAACGTCTAGTATCATCTCGATCATCTTTTATAAATGACATTTCGTGTGCCTGGTCTACCATTTGACGCTCACGTCCATGAAATATCATTCTGGCTTTACGATACCTTGATCGTGCATTTGAGATCTGTCGTCTCATGTTTCTTAGTTCTATTGCAGCTGTTTTTTGACTTACCAGCTTTTTAAGCTCTTTCTCAAAATATTTCTTTGTCCACGGAGGGGGATCAAATATATTGATAGATGGTATCCACTGAAAACGCTCAACATGATTATCAAGCATAGCTGATCGTTTCTTGCTCGGAGCTAAGGCAACTTCAAGCATATGTTTTTGCTCTAGACGTATCTGGCTCATCTTACTAGGTGAAAATATCACTCCTAGCAAGTAGGCTTGTTCTTTTGTACTATTTGTATGCTTTTCAACAAATTGTTTTATCTTTTTTTCAGAAATTTCAGCAATATGATGAGGCCACATTTGACCAATCAACATAAAGGCATCATGCGCTGCGAAGTAGTTATCGAGCTTGTTGACTAATTGCTCTTTTGAGAGCTGTCGCCAGGATATTGGATTTATTTTTTTTGATGTCTGGAGATATCTATGTTTTGTTTCTGTGTAGTGATCCAAAAACCAGCTAAATTTTCTTGGACTATTAAATACACCTTCCAGAAAACAAATAAAACGCTGCCACTCCAAGGGATTAGCGTAGAAAGCCGCTTGAGACCGTGGAAACCCTACCGCCAGAACACTCGGGACAGTAAACCCCATCAAACGTCGAGCTAAAGGGGCGTTAATAGCTCGGACCACCTGTTCCATTCTATGTAGTGTATATTCACGGGCCCATAATTTTATATATTTTTTTGGCATACTCATAATATTTATTTCGTACTCGCATCCCACATAAATTTAAACCAGGTTTTGTATGACTCGGCCAGCTCACGGCTTTGCATAACGAATAGTGTAACATTATCATCAAAACGCTCTGTATACAATCCTGTAAAAGTAACTACCTGATCTCCAAAGACATCTATCGCAGAGTTAGTGGAGAAACCTTCCGGCAAAAACCGACATTCTCCATACTTAGCGTAGGGAGTTTCTTGGCTGACAACTTTCTTCATCTCGTGGTCAAATAAGTTTTGTACTTTGATCTTCTTTTTAATTCGTTCGCGCTCAAACCAATCAGCAAATTTACCCAGCTTCTTATAACTCCAGCCACCCTTGGCACCCAGACAATAAACATCCTGTCCGACTTTTAGAATGTCTCTTAAATAATCTTTGAAGCCCTCCACGCCTTTATAGATGACTGCTGTTTCTCTGACTTTTTGGGCTTGGTATTTTTCTTTCAGCTCCGGCATTATCTTGGCTAGGGAAATCTCTTTTGATTGTATTAACTCAAGAAGTTTGTTTGGCTCAACTCCACCATAATACCCTTCCTTCTCACCGACTATTTGAAATATTAAACCTTTATCTAGCAGGGTACTTAATGAATCATAAACATTTCGGCGGTGTATGCCCGTGGCCTTGGTAATACTTGAGACATTTGTTCGCCCTAATTTCAATATTGCCAAATACAAACTTGATTCATTTTTAGTCAGTCCGATAGTACGAAGTGTTTTTTCAGTTTCTTTCTCCATCTAAGTTCTTCCTAGTACTTTTTCATATGTTAATGCCTTCTGCCAAAGATATTTGAACCAAGTCCTGTATGAATCAGCTAGTGGCTTACTCACAATATTAAAAATAGTGGCGTTGGCTATGTTACGTTCTTTTGGCATAGGAAATATTACAACCCGGTCACCACAAATGTCATATGTAGCATTGGTGGAATATTCTTTTGGGAAAAATCGTATTAGCTTAGGATCATACTGTGAATAAACGTCTTGCCCGTGTTCTGATATTGAATAATCAAAGATTCCAGTAATTTTAATATTTTTCTTTTTACACTCGACAAAGTATTTTTTCCTATCTTCTTCAATTTTTTCATCATGCCAGGCGCCTTTTCCGCCAACAAAATGTGTTACTTCTGTTTGAGCCGTTACATAATTCCAATAGTTTTTTATTCCTTCATGTCCACGACTTATAAAAGCCTGCTCTTTTGGTATGTTTTTGTTGTAAATCTTTTTTAATCCGGGTAAGACTGAGCTGATTTCTTTTTTTTGTGTGTTCAATACATTCTCAAGTCTTTTGGGTTCAACCGCGCTGTATATTTTCTCTTTTTGTCCTTCCAATAAAACAACCAGCCGTCGTTTAAGCAGATTTTTTACACAATCATAGACATTTCTGCGGTTTACCTTACCGATGCTGGATATAGTGGAGACGCTAGATGGACCAAGATTAATCAATGTTTCGTAAATCTTGGCTTCATTTCTAGGGAGTCCTAGCTGTTGTAATGCCTCTTGATACATAAATATATATTATTTTATTTAGGCTAATATTAGCTTGTTTTATGATTTATTAGCCTGTGGTGATATTTGCCACTCTCTATTTATGATATATCATACCCAGTTAAAAGTCAAGACAGGTCTTAGTCGTTCTTTCACAAAGGAGTATCAATATGTCACATCCAGAACTCAAAGGTGATCGCTGTCCCAAGTGTAATGGTAGTGGATGCGTCGTGACAAAAGACGGTAGTGGACTCCCGGTATCAGCCAGCTGCGCAAGTTGCAGTGGGACTGGTATCGTTAACAGCCCTAACGCCTGTCCTAAGTGTAAGGGCAGTGGAACTGTCGAAGTGGACACTGGGATGTTCATAATGGAAAATGACTGCGATGAATGCAACGGTACCGGACTTAAGTCCAAATAAACCCTTTTCTGGCAGAGAGGCCTACTCCCCTCTCTGCCACCTTCTCCCTTATGCTCATTGTTGGACGTAAGAGAGAAGGTAAATACTTAGTCGTTCTTTCACAAGGGGGATATAATGAAAGCTCAATTCTCTGCTCTGGTAATCCTGGTTGTTTCTGGCTCACTGGTCATCTCAACTGCAAACGCAGGTGATGTTACAAACACCAAGCTGTTACTTCACGCAACTCAGTCTGTCACTGACAGTTCCAATTGGCAAACTGCTAGTTGGGTCGTTGTCCCGAACTACACCAATCCGTCTAAGGCACTGGTTCTAGCTGGTCT
>JAHIZJ010000099.1 GCA_018814765.1 Patescibacteria group bacterium | reverse complement strand
GCAATAATTAAATAAATATTGGAGAATGGATTCTTTTTAAAGATAGATGTACGAAGCGATCTACAGCTAAAGACATAAAGCAGAGAGTCGATACCAACTGAAACGAAAGCGATGGTTCGAGCTAAATCAAGATCGTCAGTAGCTTTGTAAAAAAAATAGAACAATCCCAGAGTGACCAAGCCAGTGACCAAGCTTATTACACCTATCAATATTTTCATTTCGTTATTAACAATAGGTTCATCACGACGAATAGGTGGCTCTTCCATAACTGCTTTTTCGGGTGGCTCAAGAGTAAGGGCAATATCTGGAAATCCATCTGTCACCAAATTTATCCAAAGAATTTGTGCAGCCAACAAAGGAAGTGGGAAACCTAAAAGTAAAGATACTGAAATCATTATTACTTCAGAAAAGCTATCAGAAAGTAAATACAACACCACCTTACGGATATTGTCAAAGACTACTCTCCCTTGACGCACAGCCTCAACAATGGTTTTAAAATTGTCATCCAGTATTATTAAGCTGGCTGTTTCTTTGGCTATATCGGTACCAGATCCAACTGCTACACCGATATCGGCGGCACGTAAAGCTGGGGCGTCATTAACCCCATCACCGGTCATAGCCACCACCTCTCCTATGGCCTGCCAAGCATCAACTATGCGCAATTTATCCTTTGGGGTTACTCGGGCATAGACAGATATTTTCTTAACGCGTTCTTGTAGTTGCGTGTTATTCATTTTTGACATTTCAGCCCCTTCGAGTACGTTTTCTGCTTTAGCCGGTAAGCCTAATTCATTTGCAATAGCTTGGGCTGTTAATTTATGATCACCCGTTATCATCACAATTTTTATACCAGACTTTTTACATAGGTCAATTGTTTCTTTGGTCTCTTTTCTTAGGGGGTCTTTGATGCCCATAAATCCAACAAAAACAAATTGTTCATATAAACCGGGGCTCTCTATCATCTTGGTAAAATCTATTGCTCTAGATCGATAAGCTAAGGCAATAATTCTTAAGCCCTTATTGCTAAGCAACTCATAGCGCTTTTTCAGTTTTTCTAATTTTGCTGGGGTAAGCTTTTCAATTTTTCCATCAACATCTATCGAGTCTGACATTTCAAGTACTTTTTCAGGAGCACCTTTCAGATAAATAACCTTATTGTCTTTTTTATCATGGTGTAGTGTCATCATGAACTTTCGTTCAGAGGTAAAGGGAACAGTATCAATGCGCGGGGTAACTTTCTCTAAATTACTACGGTTCAAGCCAACCTGACTGCCCGCCAATATAAGAGCTTTCTCAGTCGGATTACCAAAGATCACCCAGTCTTTTATATCACTATACTCATTTTCAATGTGTGCATCATTGCATAAGACGCCGATCTCAAGAGCTTTAATAAAGCTTGCACCAGTTTCTTTTAAATGGGTTCTGAATTTGTCTTCGTGCGTTTCAAAGTCTTGATTATTGGTGATAACTCTTACTACTTTCATTTCACCTTCTGTTAGAGTGCCGGTTTTATCTGTACAGATAACCGTTGTCGAACCAAGAGTTTCAGCCGCTACTAGTTTTCGCACCAAGGCCTTGTGTTTGAGTATCCTCTGCATACCAATCGCAAGAATTACCGTCACAGCCACAGCTAAGCCCTCTGGAATAGCCGCCACTGCGATGGCTACGGAAGTAGTAAACATTTCTAGAAATCCATGACCAGCAAAATATCCGAAAGCAAAAATGAATAAACAGATCAATAAAATCATACCCCCGAGAAGTTTACTGAGGGAGCTTAGCCTTTCTTGCAAGGGCGTCTTCTCTTCTTTAGTGTCTTTAATCATCTGAGCTATCTGACCCAGCTCTGTTTCTGTGCCTGTCTGACAAACCACACCCCTGCCAGATCCACCCACTACTACAGTACCCATAAATCCCATATTTGTTCTGTCGGCTAAAACCAAGTCTCCGGTTAATGGTTTTGTGGTTTTTGTAACGGGGTGTGATTCACCGGTCAATCGTGCTTCGTTAATCCTAAGATTGACCGTATCAAAAAACCGAATATCAGCCGGTATTTTATAGCCAGGCTCCAATACAACTATATCACCCGGAACCAGGTCTTTTACATTAATGTTTTTTTCTTCTCCATTGCGCACCACAAGTGCTTGAAATTGGACTATTCTTCTCAATTTCTCCATCGCTTTCATGGCTCGGCTCTCTTGGACATATCCTACTATTACATTAACAATAACAGCAGACAAAATAACATACATGTCCACAAAAGATTCTAAAAGTAGACTTATCCCAGCCGCTCCTAATAGTATATAGACGAGTGAGCTTTTGAACTGGTTTAATAACAATATTAGTCGGGAGGCGCGATGGCCCTCTGGTAAAGAATTCTGGCCATACTTCTTTTGACGCGCAGTGACTTCCTTACCAGTCAAGCCGAACTTACGAGTTTTTAATAACTCAAAAACTTTTATTTGTGTCAGATTGTAGCTTTTTTGTATAGACATACTGTTTATTACTATACCAATATATGAGTTTTTTTTCAATTTTTGTACTGCTCGCTATTTCCTGACACATCAGATACTCGTTGGGATAGCTTCTTAGTATTCCCGTGCTGTAACAGACCAATATACGACTGTGCTGTTGCGTTCTCACCTTGTTTGATATCAAGATTCTTTAACATCCTACGTTTTGCAACAGTCCTCAATACCCGATGGTTAGGAAAATGCACCCAGCCCAGAAAATCCACTCCCGAAGCCACGGTTTTAATAGATACCTTATTAGTAGGAGGCTAGAACGGCCAACTTACAAAACAAAACTCTCCCAAACAAGGGAGAGAAACGAGGTAATTTGCGAGGACACCCGCCGGGTTGTTGTAGTTCCAGTCATTGTCGAGCCAGTTGTAGTTCCAGTTCCACCTGTCATCATCCCAGTTGAGGTAACGGACGTTGATATTGCCATCAGCGTTGCGGTTCTGTACAGCGTGCCGTCCATGCCACTGCCCTTTGAGTACTCTTGGGGCTGTATCGTATCCGGCATATTAAATGCCTTAACGCGCTATACCAAGTAACATCGTTTTTTGAGCGCCGTATTCCACGCTGCCGCAAACCGTGGCCTGCGGTACTCTGAGTAATATGGTCACTGGATTCGGTCGTCAGCAACAATAGTCGCTGACTGATTAACCTAGTACCAAAGTTAGTATATCCAAAACAAACACCAAAAGCAAAATGAGATGTCTCGACTTGGTTCGACTTCGCTCACCACAGGTCGCTCGACATGACGCTTCGCGTCAAAAAGAAATGACCCGCGCCAGTGTAGAAACCAGCGCGGGCCGAGCGGACAAAGCTCTAAGAACTGAATCCAAAGACCAAAGAGGTCTAGGAGGTCAAGTTCCAAGAACTACCTGCCCCGCACCTATTCGGTGCGGGGGTTACTTGCGAGGACACCCGCCGGGTAGTAGTAGACCCAGTCATTGCCGAGCCAGCGGTAGTCCCAGTCCCAGGAACCGCCGTCATCGCGAGAGAGGCAGAGGACGCCGCGGCTGCCTGAGTCGCGGAGAACCGTACCCCAAAACGACAGCCAGGTGATACCCTTAGTGTCGTACAGCCACCGGAGGGTGGCGTGGCCCTGCTCCTGCCACAAGGCAAGGAAGTCCTCGGCGTCGAGCTGGATGTCTCCGGGTGCTTCCTTGATACGATGGAGACGTTCATCTCCGGTGATGTAGGTCTCGCCCTCACGCAGGTAGTCCATGCGGACAATCTGTCCCGCGTCGAGGTTTCCTCCGGTGCGGTTGCCGACACGCTCGTCAACCTCCCACCCCTTGCCCGAGAAGGATTCGGGGTCGAAAGGCAGACGTTCCAGAACGTGGGGTTCGATGGCACGCAGGCGTGCCTCAACTCTGCGGCGGACATCCGCGACCAGGACTTTGGCAATTTCCGCGCCCTCCTCTTCGATCACGTCCTGGGTCTCCTTGCTGGGCAGGCCGCTCTTGACCAGCGCGTCCGCGCCCACATCCATGAGCTTGCAACACTGGCCTTTCGTGATGGTTACTTCGGATGGGGACACATCTTTCGACATGGCGTCATCCTCCTCTAGTTTGGAGTATCGCTATCGGGCTATCACCGTCTGTGGTAGCCATAGCTAGAAATTACCGAAAGGCCCTTCGCTAATGCTCAGGGTGGTTTCCAGTTACTTTTAGCTATGGCCACAATGCAAGTAAATATATCCATGTAAAGTACAGACATGGTAGAATATCATGTTTATTGAAATATGTCAAGCCTTGCTAAAACCATAAAAGCCTGTTAATATTGTTAAAGTTATGTCAGGAGTATAGTCCCGATGCCCCGAAGTGGCCTCTCGACTTCGCTCGAGACCAATCGGGATCCCGACAGATCGCGGAGCGATCTCGTCGGGGCTCAGTTAAAAAGGTTTACTTAACCCTCTTTACTAAATAAGTACACAACGTAACAACATGGGAGTATAGCTCAGTTAGGTAGAGCAGCTGCCTTTTAAGCAGACGGTCGGAGGTTCGAATCCTCCTGCTCCCACCATGAACTACTCACTTCGTTCGAGTTCATGGTGCAGCCATATCAAATAAAGTGAGTGGTTCATGTAGTGAACCCAAGCAAAGCGAGTGGTTCACTACTAAGTAATCAAAGTGGCAGGGAGTACAGAAAATTATGACCTGGCATTTTGTTTATATTCTAAGAAGTATAAAAGATGGCAAATTTTACATTGGTTATACGAGAAACATAGAAAGACGCGTTTCTCAACATAATCGTGGTGAAAACATCTCGACATCCAAAAGGCGTCCATTTGAATTAATTTATTTTGAAGCCCATCGATCAAAGTTTGATACACTTCGTCGTGAGCGATATTTTAAAACTAATAAAGGTAAAACAACTTTGAAATATATCCTTAGAGAGGATTTATCGATTGCAAAATAAATTGATTTATTTGACTAACTTATTAATCTGCGTCATCATAAATGTATGGAAGAAATCGATCTAAAAAGTGCTAAACAAAGCCAAAGAATTTTAGACCTTTATTCACAATGCGGTCGGAGCTCAAATATAAGACAAGACAGCACATCATGATAAATAATTAATGAAACATCTATGGAACAGAAAATTTCTACGAAACAAAAAACAAAAACAATCACTACTTTAACGGTGATTCTTGGAGTATTTGCAGTTTCAGCTGCAGGTTTTTTTGCTCTATCAATCGTATCCGGAAAAGACAATGTGTCAAGTTTTTCGCTCTTGACTACAAAAATTGTTAACGCAATTGAAACAGACAACTACTTTAATCAAGGGTCGTTAGCAACCTTGCAACCTGGCGAAACCGCAACCTTCAACCGTGAAGACGGAGGTATATATACAGTAGAATTTATCGAAAATGTTGTAATCAAACCGGGCAGTTTTGTTTGCCTCCAAGCCCATACTTTCAAATCTCATGTTATTTACAAAGAGTATGCAGCAACATCAAAAGAACCTATCAATACCCAGGATCTAACTGTAGGGCCTTGTGATATTGGCTGGGCTGTTGAAGTTATAAAAGCATTGGACATTAATGGTGCCGACAAGACTGTTTTAACAGTGCCTAATTAGTTGTAATTATTTACTAAAAAAGCATCCCTGCTAAAGGGGTGTTTTTTATTTGACTAACTTATTAATCTGCGTCATCATAAATGTATGGAAGAAATCGATTTAAAAGAAGTACTAACTAAAGCCAAAGAGTGGCAAACAGCCGAAAAAAGGTGGCATTTTCATATGCTCACTCCGGACTGTTTGTTTAATGATAGTAATGATAAGCACTCGCTGGTTCTGGAAAATACTTCAGATGATGAGAGTTTTTTTGTCTATACTGACAAACGTCAACTTGCCATTGGAAAAAAGCTTGTTCAGCTCCTACACGGTGAAAAGATATTAAAACAATCCGACAAAGCGGGTCCTCCCCAGCATCCCAATATTAAGAAGATGGTCGCTCGAGCTGAAGACATGAACTCCAAAAAAATTTCCTGGCATCATCATGTCTTCTTTCCCGAGTGTCGCTATAATGATCAGGTAGGCAGATGGAATATTGTTATGGAAGATAAGGATAAGGGTGAGCTGCTGGAAGCCACCTACGATACTGAACCTGTTGAAGACCTGAAAGAAATTGAAAGACTCTATTACGAACAAAAGGAGTAAAATCATTGAAATACAATTCAAATTATAAAAACGCCAGCAAAGTGAACTGCTGGTTTTTTACATTATTTATACTTGGCATAAAAAACCTAGTACCAGACAGTTATCAAGCATCAACCAAATGCGCCGCCACCCGAACTGTCACCCTGAACTTGTTTCAGGGTCTCCAGAGAGACCGTGGTTTTTGAGATGCCGATCCACCCACCCTTTTGTTAAAGGGTGGGGGACGGCATGACAGTATGTATGGAAAGTATCAAATAGGAATAATAATATCTTGAGCAAGTTTGGCAGCTACGGCTTTCCGCCACGAAGGGCGAATCCGCCTCTGGCGGATATTCTTTTATTTACCCTTTTTTTAATCCATGTCTCGCACTTGATGCGGGGATCATCCTCGCCTGCGTTTTTTATTGCCTTTTCTTTCCTGTCCCGAACCCTACGTGGTGAGGGGCTAAAAGAAAAGTGGCGAACACACAGCAAAAAACACTAGCATTAGAATAGACTGCTGGTTTTGCGTATAGTAAAAGTCTATTTACTTCTAAGTTGAGCTCTCTCGTTTAGTTTTAAGAAAACCTGTCGAGTGACTTCAACGTCAACTTTGGCTCGGTGGGCTGATGGCTGTGGGACCTTCAAATAGGCAGATACTTTTTCTAAGCTGTAGCTTGGTATGATCAGGTATTTTCTAGCTAGCTGAAGCGTGTCAATTGTTTTATTACTTAGAGTCGGCTGGTTGAGCCGAACTAGATGTGAATTTATAAACGAAACATCGAAGCCTATATTGTGTCCAATCAGTGGCAAACCCTGCGCAAATTTTACAAACTCGGGAATAACAATATGGTTTGGTCGGCCCTCTTTCTGCAATAGCTCATCGGATATACCATGAATCGCCTGTGCTTCTTTGTCTAACGGAAACTGCTCCGGCAGAACAAGAGAATGAAATTCATCAATAATCTTTTCGTTAAGCATGCGTTCTGCCGCAATTTCAATAATCGAATGGCCATCATTTGGTCGAAAGCCGGTAGTCTCAACATCTACTATAATGAATTCTTTTTCTTGCATAATACATGAAATTCTAGTAAATATTCGAATATTTAGCAATTTATTTATTGGGGATAACTTAGTTGAAAAACTGTGCGACATTCAACTTGCTTAATTCTGGCTGATTGGTTAAGATTTAAAGACAAAAAGTGGTTATAAACTATGTCAGACGGGAATACAAATAAAAAAGACACGCTAATGAAGGTGCCTCCTCATAATATTGAAGCTGAGCAGGCTGTTTTGGGTTCTTTATTAATTGACAAAGAGGCAATTATTAAAGTTGCTGATATCATTACACCTGGTGACTTTTATAAAGACATTCACCAGATTATACTTGAATCGATGCTCTATCTATTCGAAAAACGCGAACCGATAGACCTGTTGAGTTTGTCAAATCGCTTAGAAGAAGTACAAAAGCTAGACCTAGTTGGCGGGCGTTCATATTTAGCCACATTGGCCAATGTTGTTCCTACTTCCAGCCATGTGGTGCATTATAGCAATATGATACAAAAGAAGGCCACCTTGAGGCGCCTGATAAACTCCGCTAGTGAAATTGCTCAAATGGGATATGACGAGGAGAAAGAAGTTGATTCTCTTCTGGATAAAGCCGAGAGATCGGTTTTTGAGGTTTCTCAGAAATTTTTAAAACAAGGCTTCATACCAATTCAAAATTTATTGTCCGAGGCATTCGATCGCATGGATGAGCTTCACAGGGACACGGGCAAACTGCGTGGCTTGGCTTGTGGCTTTCCTGACCTAGACAACGTACTGGCAGGCTTTCAAAAATCTGATCTTATCATCCTAGCTGCCCGTCCATCAATCGGTAAAACCTCTCTGGCGCTTGATTTTGCACGACAGGCGGCTATCAAGAATAAGGCATCAGTGGCATTATTTAGCTTAGAGATGTCAAAAGAGCAATTGATTGACCGTATGCTCTGTTCAGAGGCCAAAGTAAGTCTTTGGAAATTCCGCACGGGCCGACTGTCAGACCAAGGTGAAGATAATGATTTCACCAATATTGCACATTCAATGGGGAAAATGTCTGAAGCCAAGATATTCATTGATGATTCTGCTGTTGCCAATGTTATGGAAATCCGCACCAAGTCAAGACGCTTAGCATCAGAGCACGGACTAGATTTAATCATAGTGGATTACCTGCAATTGATGGAAGGACGTGGTAATTCCGATAACCGTGTACAAGAAGTAGCGGAAATCACACGTGGGTTAAAAGCTGTAGCCAGAGAACTTAATGTGCCTGTTATAGGCTTATCACAGCTATCACGTGCTGTGGAAATGAGTACGCCGGCTATTCCTAAATTAGCCCACTTGCGTGAATCCGGCTCTATTGAGCAAGACGCGGACGTAGTAATGTTTATCTATCGAAAAGCCATGGATCGCAATTATCAGAAAGAGGACATAAAGCCTGAAGACATTAACCTAGCAGAAATTCATATTGCCAAGCATCGCAACGGACCAACCGGCATTGTTAAATTACGTTTCAATGAAAACAGTGTGTGTTTTGAGAATGACATTGGCAAGCGCTATTCGGAATCAGAAGAAAGCCCGTTTTAATAATTCAAAATTCAGAATTTATAATTAAGAATGTAAATTATATATAATCATTTTGCATTTTTTAAATTTTACATTTTAAACTAACAACAGTGTTCCAAAAATTAAAACAATACAAAGATCTACGCGATCAAGCAAAAAACATTAAAAATCAATTAAGCGAAGAATCGGTCGCTGTAGATGAAAACGGTATACATTTGGTCATGGATGGAAATCAGGAAGTACAGAGCATAACCATTGATCCTGAAATGTTTACTCCGGAAAAAAAGGATGAACTCGAGTCCTCTTTATGCAAGGCTTTTAACCAGGGTGTTAAAAAGGTCCAACAGATAATGTTGGAAAAAATGCGTTCGAGCGGAGGATTCAATCTACCAGGAATGGGCTAATTCCATGAATCAATATCCAGAACCAATCCAAAATTTAATTGAAGAATTCAATAAATTCCCTGGCATCGGACCAAAAACGTCCGAGCGTTTTACGTATTATTTACTACAGCGCCCAGTCTCAGAAATTGAAAAACTAACTCGAGCTTTACAGGTGATTCAGAAAAGGATAAACACCTGTACGCAGTGTTTTAACCTATCTGAGACAAGCCCTTGTAGTATCTGCCAAAATAAAAGTAGGAATAATACTATACTTTGTGTAGTAGCTCAATCGCCTCAAATATCCCTCTTTGAAAAGACCGGTGAACATAAGGGGCTATATTTTGTGCTGGGTGGGGTTTTAAATCCGGTTGATGGAGTAACGCCCGACAATTTACGCATCAAACAATTGATAGAGCGACTTAAAAACAGCCAGCCAAAAATACAAGAGGTCATTCTGGCTTTTAACCTTGATGTCGAAGGTGAGTCAACTGCTATTTACCTCAGAAAAATACTTCGACCTTATGTCCAAAAAATCACCAGCCTAGCCAGGGGTTTACCTGTCGGTGGTGACCTAGACTATGCAGATGAGATTACCCTGGCCAGTGCTCTGAAGGGGAGGCATTAAAGCCTAAAGTTTTATGAAATAATAAATTATGATAAATATCCGAATACCCACAATAATTTCTGTATTAGTGTTGTTAGGTGCAATAATAGTTGGTATTTTCATTTTCAATTGTAATTGTGGTCTTGATAATAATCAAAAGATACAAAATTTAATAGCTCTCGTTGCGTTATCAGTCGCAATAATTTCTGTTGTCTTCGTAATTAATAGCTATTTATTAACCAACGCAGCGTTCGTCCTTAGTCAACAACCATCATTGCTAATTCAAGTAAATAGTGGTAAAGAAAATAATGTTCCATATACACAAATTCACTACAGAAATGTAACCAATAATACTTTTTTCGACTTAACGTTTAATATATCAGTTTACGCCAACAATAAGGTTATCGATATTAGTGATATATTCAGATCGAAGATGAATATGCCTGGCCAAGACTCACGACAAAGAACTTTCAAAACAGCAGAAATTTTATCAGCTAAGGGCTTTGATATTTTAAACATTGATCCTTCCAAAACAAGTGTAAGGTTAACGATCGAATATCAGTATATTTTCATGAATAATGCAACAAATATTCTCGCCCAAGAATATAAATGGAACCATCAATTATCACAGTGGGAGATATATTAATTTTTCACTGCACCTTACAAAATGGAATAGCTGGTTCGTAAATTAACAATTAATTCAATTTATATAAGATACCCTTCCAAAAACACCCTCCTCCTGTCACCCCGAACCGCGATCCGGGGTCTCCAGAGAGATGGTGCCTTTTGAGATGCCGATCCACCCACCCTTTTGTTAAAGGGTGGGGGACGGCATGACAGTTTGGGTGATGGCGCTAACCTGAACCATCATGGGACGTAATTAAAAAAGCCTGATGATAACCAGGTCTTTTTTTTATATATTTATTTAAGCAGTTACTATCTTTTCAATCTGCACCTGAGTATATAGCTGTCGATGGCCATACTGCCGACGATAGCGGATTTTGGATTTGTATTTTATTACAGTAACTTTTTTATCCTTGTCTTGTTTTAGCACTTTTGCTTCAACATGGGCTTTGGCCACTTTGGGCGTACCAACTTTTAAAGCCTTGCTTAACTTATCAGAAATCAACAAGACTTCTTTAAAAGAAACTTTAGCACCCTCTTTTCCAGGTATTTTTTCAATCTTTATCTTGTCATTTTCCTCTACTGTATATTGCTTTCCGCCCGTTTTTATTACTGCAATCATGGTATTTTATTATTAATTACAATAGGTAGTGTACACGTAGATTTATTGATTGTCAACTTCTATATCCGAAATACTACAATTTTTTCGTTTATAAGCAACTACTAGAATGCTGGCTAAAACTATCATAACTCCCACTAGTATTACTAGAGAAATTACCTTGTCTTTTCCTGTAAAAAAGAGACTGGTGATACCAAATAGTACTGTTAGTACATAGAGAAAGATCACGGCTTGTCTGTGCGACAAACCCATGTCGAGTAAACGAAAATGTAAATGCTTATTATCAGCCATGGTGGGTGATTTTTTTTCAATAAACAATCTTCGTATTATCACCCAAATTACATCTAGGATAGGAATTCCCATTATTAGAAGTGCTGTGGCAATCTTGGCCCCAGAGATTATTGACAATACTCCCAACATAAATCCGACAAACACACTGCCCCCCTCTCCCAAAAATACCTTAGCTGGATGGAAATTCCACAATAAGAAACCAAGACCGGCTCCAGCGAATATTATAGCCAATAGTGCAGTTTCAGGTTGGGCTACAGTCTGGCTGATACTTAGAAAGAAAACTATAAAAGCGCCTATTGTGGTTATTCCGGTAGACAGTCCATCTAGGCCATCTAAAAACTTTGTTGTGTACATCATGCCCATTAGCCAGATAAACACAAAAGCGTCACTCAACAATGTTATCGTGTAGGGTAAGCCACCCAAACGAAACAGCTCTATTTGAATACTATCGAGCCTAAATGAATCACCAAAAGGATTAGAAATATATTCTATACCCACACCGCTTGCTACAATAATTAACGCAGCTATGGCAGGAAATATAATTTGTCGACTAGGTGTCAAACGATAGCGATCATCCAGATAACCACCCAGCATAATCACACATCCACCTATGATAACTCCTAGCAAGTGCTTCACCAACAAATAACCTCCCAAAAGCTGGTTGTTTATACTAGTAAAGAATATCACAAGGATCAGAATGGTTAAAAAAATACCCAACCCTCCTAATAATGGCATAGGTGCTTGGTGGATTTTTCTGCTGGAGTCTGTGGCGGGTCTATCAACAATATTAAACTTTAGTGCTAACTTACGAGCATAGTAGGTAAGAATAAAAGCCAAGCCCACGCTTATAATAAATGTAAATATGTAATATAAATACGACATGCTACTACTTCCTTTTACTATCTATATAGTCCTGAAGAATTATTTGTGCGGCCAAACAGTCCCGTTCACCCTTCTTTTTACGATGGGGCATATCATTTAGCTGCCTTTGTGCCAAACGTGATGTAAGTCTTTCGTCAAATGTTTTCACAGCTATGCTGGTCTTATTTGATATTATATCAACAAACTGTTTCAAGTCTCGGCTTATCCTATTCTCTTGGCCTGACAAAGAAATTGGCCATCCAACAACTATCTCACCGACTCCTTCGTCCTGACAAAGATCTAATACTATGGGTACGGCGTCTCGCCATTGTTTTACCATAACAGTAGGACGACCAAAAACATGATTTTCTTGCTCGTCTGAAATAGCTATACCAAGACGCTTTAAACCAAAATCAATGGCTAATATCTTACTCATTGCTTTCTGGTTAAAATTTCATAGCCATCATCAGTCACTGCAACTGTATCCTCTGCATGGGCGGTGAGTGAACCATCAACCGTAGCAATAGACCAACCATCCGAAGCTGTCTTGACTTGGGGCTGGCCAATAGCCAGCATTGGTTCAATCGCAATAACCATGCCCGGTTTCAACATGGGTCCAGTATTCGGCTGGCCAAAATTGGGTATGCGTGGCTCCTCATGGACCTTGCGACCTACTCCGTGACCGAATAAAGTACGCACCACTGAATAGCCGCCTTTTTCAGAGACCACCTGAATAGCCGCTGATATGTCGCCTATTCTATGACCTGGTATTACCTGCCTAATGCCCTCATCTAGAGCTTTATTTGCAGTTCGGAGTAACTTCATGGCTTGGGCAGACACAGTCCCCACAGGAACAGTACGCGCCATATCAGTACATCTGCCTTCATACCAGATTCCCAAATCAAGGCCGATTATATCGCCCTGGCGAAGTACAACGTCTGACCTAGGAATAGCATGAACTACCTGTTCGTTTACAGATGCACATAAAGCTGCAGGAAAGTTTTGATAATTTTTAAAAGAGGGCTGGGCCTTATTTTGGCGAATCAATTCTTCGGCATAATCATTCAACTCTTGGGTGGTAACCCCGGGCATTACATTGTCAATTACCTTATATAAAATACGGGCGAGTAAAGCTCCACCCTGTCTTAATATCTCTATTTCTTTGGCAGTCTTAACTATTATCATTTTTGCGCATAATCTGATTGATAGGTAGACAATCTTTGTTCAATCTCACTGGCCACCTTCTCTACCGATTGTTCGCCGTTTATGCTTATCAATTGATTTCGTTTTTCATAATACATTACCAAGACATTTATCCGATCGATATATTTTTTATAGCGTTTTCTAACCACTCCTGCTTCATCGTCTGCCCGTCGAATTAACCCCTTACCACATTTCTCACATTTGTTTGAGTCATACGTAGGTGACTTAGGATAGTACACTGAATTATCTTTTGGGCAATATTTTCTTAAACTCAGACGCTGAACAACATCTTCTTCTCCCACCTTAATGTTGATAGCCACCGGCTTATCCAGTTTAAAATCTTTTATAATTTCATCTAAACCACGAGCCTGCGCTTCGGATAGTGGGAAAGCATCAAAAATAATCCCCCTCTGTGTATCTATAGTGATAAGTTTTTGCCTAACAAATTTTAAAATTATATCATCCGGCTGTGGCTCACCTCTGTCATACCGTTTTTTCACCTCCAGTCCCAATGGATCACCCGTAGCTGCTTTTTTATACATCTCACGAACCAAGTCGCCTGTGGCAATATAATTACAAGAATATTTCTCTTTGAGAAGTTGTGCCTGGGTACCCTTTCCTGATCCCGGTGGCCCCATTATGATAATCAATTTTGGAATCGAAGTAACCATAACTATTTTCAATGACCAACTATCAACCAATAACTAGTAATTATTAGTTGTAAATTGATTATTTGAAATTACTTTTAAAATCCCTCATAGTCTCTCATCTGAAGCTGCGAATTTATTTGTTTAACTGTTTCCAGCACTACACTAACGACAATCAACAGGCTAGTGCCTCCGACCACAAGAGTCCCAATGCCGGTGGCGCCTTGAACGATAAACGGTAATACGGCAATTGTTCCTAAAAATAGCGCCCCAGCTAATAAAATGCGATTACTCACTGAACTCAAGTATTCCGCAGTCTGTCGTCCGGGTCTTATTCCAGGTACAAAACCACCTTGTTTTTGCAAGTTTTCTGATATTTGTTCCGGGTGAAAAATAACCGCTGTATAAAAATAGGTAAATGCCACAACTAAAACAAAATAGAACCCACCATAAAAAACCTGATTATTAAACAAGTTAACTATCCCCTGAGAAAAGTTTGCCAACATTCCTGTACCAGACTGAGCCAAGTAACCAGCTACAATAGGCGGTATTAATAAAAGAGAGATGGCAAAAATTATTGGGATTACACCGGCCTGATTAACACGTAGTGGTAAGTGAGTATTAGTTCCACCATAGACTCTCCGTCCTCGTATTTGTCGAGCATATGAAACCGGAACATTTCTTTGTCCTTCAGTAATAAAAACAACACCGGCAATAGTTATTACGCCTATAACAATAAATACCAATATGCCCAGCATTTGACCCGGATCGAATATAGCTACGGTTTGTTGAATAGAAGTTGGCACACCAGCAACTATACCCGCAAAAATCAATAATGATATACCATTGCCAATATTCTTTTCAGTGATTAGCTCACCCAGCCACATAAGAAACAAGCTTCCCGCTACAATAGTAGCGATAGCGGTCACCCATTGGAATAATGATAGATCGCCAATAATCCCCGTTGGAGCATTTGAGGAACCCCCTAGTATTCCCTGTACTCCCTGACTACGTCCTAACAATGTTATCGTACCGTACGCCTGTAAACAAGCCAATGGTATCGTTAAAAGTCTGGTGTATTGATTTATCCTTTGCTGGCCACGCTCCCCCTCTTTTTGTATTTCCTCAAGCTTAGGGATAATCATAGTTAGTAACTGAAAAATAATCGAGGCGGTTATATACGGCGCTAAACCAAGCATTACTATGGAAAAGTTCTCTAAGGCTCCGCCAGAAAAAATATTTAAAAGTCCCAGAATCTGACTCGAGCCGAAAAACTGTTTGAGGTTTTCAACGTCAACCCCAGGAACAGGTATATGAGCGGCAATTCTAAAAACAACCAAGATAGCTAATATAAATAGCACCTTTTTACGTAAGTCTTTTATGCGCCAAAGCTGGAGCAGTTTTTCCCACATTTATTTTTTCTTTCTTAAGACTATTTTGCCACCTGCCTTAGTTATAGCATCATTTGCTGACTTTGAAAACGCATCAGCAGTAACAGTTAATTTTTTCTCAATCTTCCCTTCTCCTAAAACCTTAATGAGTGAACCGGCCTTGTGTATTAAGCCCTTAGACCGTAGCTTCGCCGGCGTAACTACATCATTATTATTAAAAGACGCCTGAAGGTCAGAAACATTAATTACTGCTGGCTTTACTTTAAAGCTTTTAAAGCCACGGCTCTTTGGCAATTGTTGTACGAGCGTCATTCTACCACCTTCAAAGCCGGGTCGTAGACTACCACCAGATCGTGACTTCTGGCCCTTTAGACCGCGTCCCGAATAAGTACCTTTACCGGAAGCATTTCCTCGACCAACACGTCGTCGCTTTTTTCTAGCTTTAGGTTTTAGATTGCTCAGACTTAGTTCCATTTTATTTACCTTTAGGTTGCTTCAAAGATTGTAAGGCTTTGAAAGTAGTTTGGACATTATTAATTTTACTTCGTGAACCTATCATTTTTATTACTACGTTCTTATATCCGGCTAATTCTACTACTGCGCGAGTCGGTCCGCCAGCTACCACTCCAGTACCTTGTGGAGCCGGCTTTAATAGAACATTAACGGCCTTATGTCTTAGCCTAACTTCATGTGGAATTGTGCCATTTACCATGTTCACTCGAACCATTGTTTTTTTTGCTCTGTCTACCGCCTTGTTAATGGCTATTGTAACATCTGCTCCTTTTGCTATGCCAAAACCCACTCTCCCCTTCATGTCACCAATTACCACGCAAGCCCTGAAACGCATACGCTTACCACCGGCCATAACACGGGTTACTCTGGCAATTTCAATCACTCGCTGTTCAAATTCCTGGTCTTTTTTAGCAGGTCTTTTAAATGACTTATCGTTTGTGTTTTTTGACATCATATATTCTATTTATTAAAATTTTAATCCGCCTTTTCGAGTAGCTTCAGCTAGAGCCTTTACACGTCCATGATATTTATAACCACTTCTATCAAAAACTACCTGTGTTATTTTATTGGCCAAGGCTTTCTTTGAAACACTCAAGCCAACCGCCTCTGCTGCCTTCGACCCCTTGAGTGATTTATCTAATGATTCATCGGATACAGAGACAAGAGTACGCCCCTTCTGATCGTCAATCAGCTGTACATAAATATGCTTCAAACTTCGAAATACACACATACGCGGACGAGCGGACGTTCCCATCACTTTAGCTCGTACCCTAATTCGTCTGCGTTGTCGCCCGATAACTTTTTTCTTTTGTAAGCTCGTCATAATATTTTTATTTAGAATCACCTTCGGCAGATTTGGCAACCTTTCCTGCCTTGCGTCTTATTACTTCATCAACATATTTAATACCTTTGCCTTTGTATGGTTCGGGTGGACGAAATTTTCTAATACTTGCAGCAGTCTCACCAACAACTTGTTTATCAATACCTGCTATTGAAATTATATTTTTTTCTACTTTTACTTCTATCTGGTCAGGTATCTGATAGTCGATTGGGTGCGAATAACCCAGCTTGAGGTTTAGTACTTTACCTTTCATCTCAGCACGATAGCCTACTCCATTAATTTCCATTTTTTTTTCATGCCCCTGTGATACCCCAATAATCATATTGTTTAATAACGACCGAGTTAATCCCCAAAATGCCCGATGTATTCGGTTGTCTTTATCTTTTACTGTAACAAAAGCTTGGTTGTCTTCTAGTTTAATTATAACGTTAGGATCGTAGGACTGGCTTAGCTCACCTTTTGGACCCTTTACTGTAATCAAACCATTCTCGGCTTTAACGTCGACTCCTGAAGGTATTGTGATTGGAGTTTTTCCAATTTTAGACATAATATTTAATAAACCTCACAAATTATCTCACCGCCCACTTTCTTCTTACGTGCATCCCTGTTCGTCATCATTCCATGCGATGTTGAAATCACTGAAATTCCATAATTATTTAGGACCCAAGGTAGCTTGTCCCAATTAGCATAGACACGTCGCCCTGGCTTACTTACACGCTTAATGCTGGTAATTGATGGTTTTTTTTCATCTGTATATTTAAGTACAATTCTTAGCTTGGCTGGTTTGTCAGATATTTCCTCAGCTGCTTTTAGGTAACCTTCCTTAACCAATATTTTAGCAATAGAATATTTCAACTTTGAAAATGGAATTATCAACTCTGATCTATTTATCAATAAGACGTTTCTTATCTGTGTTAACATGTCTGCTATAGGGTCGGTTATCATAGTATTGATTATTACTCTTAAACTCTACTTGTTATTTGTTAATTATAATTTCGAATTACTGACTGTATTACCAACTAGATTTTGTAATACCGGGAATTTCTCCCCGATTTGCTAACTCACGAAAACAGATTCTGCATATCCCAAACTTTCTCATAAAACCGTGTTTTCTGCCACAGCGCCAGCAACGGTTAATTTTACGAGTCGAAAACTTAGGTTTCTTTTCAGCTTTTACGACTAGTGATTTTTTAGCCATTTGTTTCTTCCTTTCTAAATGGAAAACCTAGTAATTCAAACAGTTCTAAGGCTTGCTCATTATTTTTTGTACTTGTAACGATAGCCACTTCCAAACCATGCACTATTTCTATCTCATCTGGCATAATTTCAGGAAATATCGTATGTTCTTTGAATCCAATATTTAAATTGCCTTGTCCGTCAAGAATCTTTTTTGATATGCCGCGAAAATCACGTACTCGAGGTAGGGTCACATTAACCAGCTTATCGATAAAATCATACATTCTCTTTCCTCGTAGTGTCACGCTAGCTCCAATTGGCATCCCCTTGCGTAGCTTAAAGCTTGAAACAGATACTTTTGCCTTGTTGACACGTGGCTTCTGTCCGGTAATTCTGCTTAAAGTTTTTTCAATCATAGCCCTTTGCTTGTCATCATTGGCGCCTGTACCTACATTTACCACAATTTTTACCAATTTGGGCACTGCCAAATCATTTTTAATATTAAATCTCTTACGCATTTCGGGAATGATGGTATCAATAAATTTTTTTTCTAGCTGATTCATTTAATTTAATCTATTACTTCCTTACATTTTATGCATATGCGCACTTTTTTGTTATTGGCTAATTTTTTATAGCCGATCCGTGTCTGCTTGTTACACTTGGAGCATATCAAGATTACGTTGGAGACGTTTAGCGGTGCATTAAAATGAATTTTCTGACCCTTCTCTCGGGCCTTTTTAGGTTTCATGTGTTTTACAAACACATTGGCACCTTCCACTACAACACGATTGTCTTCAGGTAGTACTTGAAGTACTTTGGACTTCTTCCCTTTATCCTTACCGCTGATTATTTTTACTGTATCGTTTTTCTTTATCTTCATAATAATATATCGGTTATAGCACCTCTGGAGCTTGTGAAATAATTTTATTGTATCCCTTAGCCCTAAGCTCGCGCGCTACTGGTCCAAAAATCCTAGTACCTTTTGGCTCTTTTGTCTCTTTATCAATTAAGACTGCAGCATTGTCATCAAATCGTATGTAGCTTCCATCATCTCTCCGCACCTCTTTACACTGGCGCACAATGACCGCATGCATAACCTGCCCCTTTTTGACTTCTGAATGAGGCACAGCTTCCTTAACAGAAACTGTAATAATATCACCGATCCTGGCATAGCGTTTTCGGTTACCACCTAACACTTTTATGCATTTCAGCCTTTTTGCTCCGGAGTTATCAGCCACTTTTAGTCTTGATTCTGCCTGGATCATTACTCTGCTTTATTAAATTTGTTAGCTACTATCCATCGTTTTCGCTTTGACATGGGCCTGCCCTCACTGATTGTTACCTTATCGCCAATATGATACTCATTTTTTGGATCATCAGCAAAATATTTCTTGCTTACTTGATATCTTTTATTATACAGAGGGTTTATTTTGGTACGGTTTACTAGCACTATAACTGTTTTATCCATCTTATCGCTGGTTACAATACCTTTCAATATTCTTTTTTTTACATCTACGATTTCAGTCATTATGGCTTTGTATTAGACGGCTTAGATTGTTTTGAGTTTAGTACGGTAAATATTTTGGCAATAGTTTTTTTTATATCACGTAATTCACGAACATTCTTCATTTGTTTGGCAGAGATTTTAAATCTCAAGTCACGTTCTTTTTCTCGTAATTCCTGTAAAAGTATATTTAATTCCTTGGCCGGTTTGGCGCGTAGTTCTTCAATTTTCATTCTATTTGACAATAAACTTAGTTTTTATAGGTAACTTATATGAAGCCAAGCGAAATGCCTGTTTGGCCATATCTTCTTCAATCCCATCTATCTCAAAAATAATGTTTCCAGGGCGCACTACTGCTGCATAATGATCAATCGCTCCCTTACCACCGCCCATTTTAACCTCTGAGCCTTTTTTTGAAACTGCCTTGTCGGGAAATATCCGAATCCAGATTTTACCACCTTTTTGAACATAGCGCGTAATAGCTCTACGGGCAGATTCTATCTGTCTGGCTGTAATTAAGGCACCTGACATAGCCTTTAAACCATAACTACCAAAGTTTATTTTAAGCTTCTGGGTAGCAGTACCGCGTTGCTTTCCGCGCATAGTCTTTCTGTGTTTTACTTTTCTAGGTGTGAGAAGGCTCATGTTTAATTATCCTGGGTTGACTTACTATCTTTTTTAAATACCTCTCCTTTATATATCCATGCCTTAACCCCGATAGCTCCGTATGTTGTATGGGCTACTCCTTGTGCGTAGTCAATATCAGCACGAATCGTATGCAAGGGTATGCTGCCTGAATTTAGCTTTTCTGTCCGTGCAATTTCTGCTCCATTCAATCTGCCGGCAACACTAACTTTGACACCTTTGGCACCGGCTCTTTCTACTTGCAAAACTGCTTGTTTAATAACACGGCGAAACGGCATACGCTTTTCTATCTGTTCAGCCATCATACGTACTACCAGCTCAGCATTTAGATAGGGCTTGGTTACTTCCTGTATTTTAACATTTAATACTTGGTCTGAAGCTAGAAATTTATCCTTTAGTATTTTCTTCAAATCCTCAATGCCGGCACCACCGCGACCTATGACAACGCCCGGACGTGATGTTTTCACTATTACCTCAATCGCCTTGGCTGATCTTTCAATTTCAACAGTTGCTACGCCGGCATCCTTTAGTTTTTTTAATAAAAAACTTCTTATTAAGTCGTCTGTTTTCAGGTACCCACTAAAGTTCTTCCTGGCAAACCATTTTGACTTCCAGGTTGTTATTTGCTTTAAGCGGAAACTTCTTGGATCTACTTTATGTCCCATAATTATTTTTTGCCTGTACGGCGTATAAATTTATCTTTTATTGACTGAAATTTACCTATTGGTTTTTCGTCTTTTTTTATCTCTTGAAAGCCTGCTTTATTCTTTGTAACCGCTTCTTTGACAATGTCTTTGTAGTCTGCAATTTCCTTTGGTACTACTGTGTCTTTGGCTTCTTCCTTTTTCTTTGCTGATTTCTTCTTTGACACCTTCTTCTCAGTTAACACTACTGTTATGTGCGCAGATCTTTTTCTAATAGTGCCGGCTCGACCAAATGCGCGCGGCTGGAATCGCTTTAGCGTAGTGCCTTCATCTACTAGAATTTCCTTTATATATAAATTGTTCTTTTCTATTTCATGATTATTGGAAGCGTTGGCAATGGCAGATTTTAGTAATTTTATTACCGGAGGGGCGCAACCTTTTTTAGAAAACTCTAACTGATGCAATGCCTCAGTCACATCGTAGCCTTTTAGAAAGCCAACAGCAAGGCGAATCTTTCTGGCTGAAATACGTATATGTTTTAGCTGTGCTTTAATTTCCATAAATATCTAACAAATATTGTCTTATTTCTTATCGGGCTCTTTAACATCACTGCTCTTTTTGCGTTCAGCGTCGGCGGCGGCCTGCTCTTGCTCTTTTTGCATACGTCCACCATGTCTGTAAAATTTGCGAGTAGGTGAAAATTCGCCTAAACGATGCCCCACCATGTTCTCAACAACAAATACCGGGATATGTTCTTTACCATTATGTACTCCAAATGTAAAACCCACCATTTCCGGAGAAATAACCGAAGCTCTAGACCAAGTCTTTATTACAGTCTTGTCTCCCTGTTTTACATTCCCAACTTTTTTCAATAGTTTCGGATCAATGAAGGGACCTTTTTTTAAACTTCTGGACATAGTATTATTTCTTTCGGCGCTTAATAATCAAACGATCAGATTGTCGAAGTCGGCGAGTTCTAACGCCTAGCGCAGGTTTGCCCCAAGGCGTCTTAGGATGTTTCAGGCCTATAGGTGCTCGCCCTTCACCTCCACCATGAGGATGGTCGACTGGATTCATAGCCTTACCACGTACAGTTGGTCGAATACCCAGCCATCGCTTGCGACCGGCTTTTCCCCATCTAAGATTTTTAAAATCTGTGTTACTGACAGTACCAATAGTAGCCATGCAGGTGTTGCGAAAAATACGAACCTCTCCTGAGGGAAGTTTTAATTGTGCATTCTTCCCTTCCATGCTCATCAGACTAACAGTATTACCAGCCGAACGGGCAATTGAAGCGCCACTACCCGGCATTAATTCAATATTATATAGCATCACTCCGACAGGAATTTTTTCTAATGGTAAACGATTGCCCGGCTTTATGTCAATTTTGTTCCGTGAAGACATAACCGTATCATTTTCTTTTAGGCCAACAGGTGCAATGATATAGCTCTTTTTTCCATCTTCATATTGTATGAGTGCAATATTTGCTGAACGGTTTGGATCATAATCAATCGATAAAACCTTGGCCTCTTGATCATAACGAGTACGTTTGAAATCTATTAATCTATAAAATCTCTTATGACCACCGCCTTTATGTCTGACAGTAATGCGGCCGGATTGATTGCGACCTCCTGTTTTCTTAATGGGTTTTAACAAGCTTTTTGGCGGTCGCTTTTTACTAAGCTTTTTATTTACTACAACACTAGAACTCCTACGCCCGGGTGTTGTTGGTTTGTATCGTTTAATAGCCATATTTATACTCCATCCTGGATATTTATACTTTCTCCCTCTTTTAAGGTCACTATGGCCTTTTTCCAGTCCTTTGTGCGACCTTCAGACTTGCCATAGCGGACATCTCTTCCGGAAACGTTAATCATATTTACCTTTGTAGGAGTTACTTTGTATATGCTTCTGATAGCCTTGGCAATTTCAATACGGTTAGCTGTTTTCGGTACGCGAAAGACATATTTACCGAACTGGCCAAGGCTTGTTGCTTTTTCTGTAATAACCGGCTCAATAATGTTTTTATCAGCCTGGGCTGGTTTTTTCATTTTAGGCAAGACGGTCTTTTTGTCCTGCGTGGGCTTTTTTTTGGAATCTGCATCTTTAACCAAAGCCTTATTTTTTTGCTTGTCAGGCTTTGTGTCTTTTATAACAGTTTTCTTCTCTGTCGACTGTTTTCCTTTTATCCGGTCAAAAATTCCCATATATTATTCAGCTAAGTATGTCTTTTTTAAAACAGCTAATGAATCCTTTGTTATCAACAAGCGTGGATGCTTCAAGATTGATAATATATTTAAACTGTTAGCTGGTAGTAGGTTTACTTTTTTTATATTTCTTACAGATTGTTTAATGGCGTCATTCTTTTTTGCGATAACTATCAAGCTACCTGTATTAAACTTTGCATTTTTTAGTAACTCAGCAATAGCTTTTGTTTTCGGTGAAGTTAGTTCCAATTTATCTAGAATAGTGATTTTACCATTCTTAGCACGGTCACTCAAACCCATTAGTAGAGCTTGACGTTTTACTTTCTTATTTATTCCCTTGGAAAAGTTTCTGTCATTTCTAGGCCCAAAGGTTATCCCACCACCAATCCAAATGGGAGAGCGACTTGATCCGTGACGAGCACGACCGGTACCTTTTTGGCGCCACGGTTTTCGACCACCGCCTCTGACCTCAGAACGATCTTTGGTGTGTGCAATAACCTGTCGTGTGTTCGCCTGTTGAGCTACAACTGCTTGGTGAACCAAGTCTTGTTTTATGGGTACTTCAAATATCTTTGGATCCAGTTTTTCTTCTCCAACTTCCTTTCCAGCTTGGTCTATAACCTTTACTTTAATCATGGCTCGCTTTCTTGACTTTATCTAATGTCTGAATCATAATATTTGAATTTCTGGCACCAGGTACGGCACCCTTAAGCCAGAGTATGTTTTTTTCATTATCGACTTTTACAATTGACATATTTCGTGTGCTAACTTGTTTACCGCCTAATCGCCCCGCCATTCGAGTTCCTTTGAACACTCTGGCCGGTTCAGTAGCACCAATGGATCCTGGAGCGCGTAAATTATCCTTGTGTCCATGAGATGCGGGACCACCTTTAAAATTATACTTTTTAACTACGCCTTGAAAACCTTTGCCTTTTGAAGTTCCAGTAATTTTTACTATATCACCAACTTCAAAAATATCAGTCTTTATTACATCACCTCTTTTATATTTTGAACTATCTGCAACTCTAAATTCACGCAAGTGTCTTAAATTTGGCAAATCTTTTAAATGTCCTTTGAGTGGCTTTGTAAGTTTCTTTTTATCTCCATAGCCGATCTGGACTGACTGATAGCCATTTTTCTCTTCAGTCATGGTCTGTACGACGTGGCAAGGGCCAGCTTGAACTAAAGTGACCGGAACCACCTTATCATCGTCCAGAAATAACTGTGACATGCTTATTTTTTTTCCTAGAATAAATTTCATAAATTGTTTATATGGCCTTGTCTTACATTATCGATTCGTGTAAGCGTAAGTAAAGCTTCTACCCGGCTTAGGACGAATGTACCAGCTGCCAGAGTCTCTGCGCTCTGGCAATCTTCACCGAGCAGAGACACTCGGTGAGCTAGGGGAAAAACCAGACACTCGTCGAGATGCATTTCATATTTTCTATCAAAAAAACCGGATTCTGCTAGCAAATTCCAGAAATATTCCGGCTCTTTACATAGCAGATCGTTATCTGAGGATTAAACCCTAGGAAAACTATACACTGTATTGTCATCCTCAGAACCTATCTACTTTTGCTATATTAGCTATTAACTTGTAATCTACTACATTTTTATTTCTATGTCTACTCCGGCAGGAAGATTTAAGCTCATCAGTGAATCAACAGTCTTGGCTGTCGGGCTAATAATGTCAATCAATCTTTTGTGTACCCGCATTTCAAACTGTTCTCGGGAATCTTTATGAACAAATGGTGAACGTATAACAGTGTACTTACTGTTCTCGGTCGGTAGTGGTATAGGGCCACACACTTGGGCTCCGCTTCTTTCAGCCGTATCAATAATTGTTCGGGTTGATTGATCAATAATCTTATGATCATAGGCCCGAATTTTTATCCGAATACGCTGTTTGTCCTCTACAGCAAGTTTATTCTCTTCGTTTACCATACACTCTCAGACGATAGTTAATGTTCAGATCCCCTTTAACAAGGATATTTTTTACTTGATTATCTTAGTAACAACACCCGCACCTACAGTACGACCACCTTCTCTAATAGCAAACCGCACTTTCTCTTCTAAGGCTACTGGGGCAATTAATTTAACAGTTACATTAATTGTATCACCAGGCATAACCATCTCAGTTTTTTCTGGCAATGTAACTTCACCTGTAACATCAGTTGTACGCACATAAATCTGTGGTTTATATCCAGTGAAGAATGGAGTATGTCGACCACCTTCGTCTTTTGTCAATGCGTAAACCTCAGCTTCAAATTCTTGGTGAGGAGTGATTGTACCAGGCGCTGCCAAAACTTGACCTCTGTCTACTTCTTCTTTCTTAGTACCACGGATCAGTACACCTGCGTTGTCCCCTGCTTTTCCTTCTTCTAGTGATTTGTTAAACATCTCAATTCCTGTGACAACTGTTTTCTGAGTATCTTTCAAACCAACTATTTCCACTTCGTCGTTGACATTGACAACACCACGGTCGATTCTACCAGTTACTACAGTGCCTCTGCCTTCGATAGAGAAAATATCTTCAATTGGCATAAGAAATGGCTTGTCAGTAGGTCTTTCTGGCTCAGGTACAAATGTATCAAGAGCTTCCATGAGATCTAAAATACTCTTCTCTTGCTCCTTGTCACCCTCTAGAGCCTTGAGAGCTGAACCTTTGATGATTGGAATTTTATCGCCAGGAAATTTATATTTCTTCAGCAAATCACGTACCTCAACTTCAACTAAGTCAATCAATTCTTTGTCGTCTACTTGATCAGTCTTGTTTAAATAGACAACGATTGCCGGTACACCAATCTGATATGCTAATAGAATGTGTTCACGGGTTTGAGGCATGGGACCGTCGGCAGCTGAAACAACAAGAATCGCACCGTCCATCTGAGCTGCGCCAGTTATCATATTTTTAATATAGTCTGCGTGACCAGGACAATCAACGTGTGCATAGTGGCGTTTCTCTGTCTCATATTCAACATGAGCCGTAGCAATAGTAATCCCACGTTCTTTTTCTTCTGGGGCGCTATCGATCTGATCAACGCTTTTATCCTGAGAAGTAAAGCCTTTATCTCTGAGTACTTTTAGAATAGCAGCTGTCAATGTAGTCTTACCATGATCTACGTGTCCAATAGTACCAACATTTATGTGTGGTTTACTACGATCAAATTTTTCTGTCATTGTATTGTTCCTTGATTAATGAGGCCTTTAAAACCTCTAGTTTAACCTTTGATTATTATTGTTAATTAATTGCTCTCATGATTATAGCAAACTGCCCTATTTTTGGCAAGCTGGCTACAACTATTCCCTATTGCAGCCAAAATAGCCCATAAGAAACAGAACTAAACCTTATTCTAGTATAGTAATGCCTGACAGAATAATGTCAAGCGCCTCAGGCTGCGTATAACTTGTTAATTGATACAAATATGTATCCCTATTAGACAATCGAATACTAACCTTGGAGCCATCCTTTAAGTCTGTACCTTCTAGTTGAACCGCTGTTTGGCCACCCATTGTTGTGTCAGTTTCTTCTTTTATGCTTATTGAGCTTCTTACAATAGACTCCATTTCCGGATTTAAAACATTAAATGAAACAAAATCTTCCGTTACATTATGTTTTAAAATCATAGATATATATGTATTTCCAGACCCATCCGAAGGTGTAATTTTGGACAAGCTCCAGCCTTCAGGTGCTACAAGATGAAAACCATACTCATCGCTAACATATAAATCTGTGTCAGTACCATCAAATACCGCGTCTTCTACTGGTCGAAAAACAGATATACTCTCATTATCTGTCTGCTCCACACCCGAAGCTGTGGCATATATCCCATATCCACCGCCAATAGCTAGTAACAATAATAATAAGGTTCCCCCAATTTGGCCAATCCCTTGATTGTTCATAATCTTAATATTAATAATAAAAAATTATTCTTTCTTGCTACTTCCTTGTTCCTCTTTCATCTGTTCCACTATTTGCTTTGGTACTTCGGAGTAGTTTAAGAATTCCATATTATAGCTACCGCGCCCTTGCGTCATGGAACGTAGCTGTGTGGCATAACCAAACATCTCGGCTAGCGGAGTATGGGCATCAATGACTTTCATATTACCACGATCACGCATTTCCTGTATTTGACTGCGCTTTGAGTTTAGATCACCAATAACATCCCCCATATATTGTTCTGGCACTATCGCCTCAACTTTCATTATTGGTTCGAGTATAATTGGTTTAGCTTTTTTTGCTGCTGCCTGGAAACCGATGGAGCCAGCTATTTTGAACGCCCCCTCTGAGGAATCAACTTCATGATAACTACCATCATAAACAGTTACTTTGACATCAATCATGGGATTACCCGCCACAACGCCATTGCTTAACGCCTCCACCACACCTTTTTGAATAGGAAGAATATATTCTTTTGGAATCACACCACCCTTAACCTCGTCTTTAAATTCAAATCCCTTACCACGTTCCTGAGGCTCAACCCTTAACCAGCAATGACCGTATTGTCCTCGACCACCCGACTGACGAACATATTTACCTTCCGCTTCAGCCATTTGTTTGATTGTTTCTTTGTAAGCAACCTGGGGACTGCCAGTGCTTGCCTCAACCTTGAACTCTCTCTTCATTCGGTCGATAATAATGTCCAAGTGTAGCTCTCCCATTCCAGATATAACTGTCTGATTGGTTTCTTCATTGGTTTTCACTTTCAGGGTAGGATCTTCTTCAACCAGTCGAGCAATGGCAATACCCATCTTTTCCTGGTCAGCTTTTGTCTTTGGCTCAATGGCCATAGAAATAACCGGCTCGGGGAAAGTAATTGACTCTAAAACTATTGGCTTATCAGTGTCACATAAAGTATTGCCGGTAGTTGTTTTTTTAAGGCCTACTGCGGCAGCAATCTCACCGGCATATACCTGCTCAACTTCTTCTCGATGGTTAGCGTGCATTCGAACTATTCTACCAACGCGTTCCTTCTCACCGGTTGAAGTATTAAGAACGTATGATCCGGAGTTTAATGTCCCAGAGTAAACTCGAAAGAAACATAATTTTCCCACATAGGGATCAGCAGCTATTTTAAACGCCAAAGCAGAAAAAGGAGCAGCATCGTCGGCTGAGCGTTCTTCTTTGGCTTCTGTATTTGGATTAAATCCGCTTACGGCCTTTACATCCACAGGAGAGGGTAAATATTCATTGACAGCATCCAATAAAAACTGAGCACCTTTGTTTTTCAGTGCCGAGCCACATAAGACCGGTACAATCTTATTTTCGATCGTAGCTTTTCTTAAAACACGTTTTAGATCATCTATTTCTATATCCTGGCCATCAAGAAACTTCTGCAGTAATTCATCATCATGCTCAGCAATCGCTTCAACTAACTTACTGTGATACTCTTCAACTTTATCCTTGAGGTCATCGGGGACATCGGTGTCTTCCCATTCTTTGCCTAAATCATCTTTATAAATACGAGCTTTGCGAGTAAAAAGATCGACAATGCCTTGAAAATTGTCTTCAGCGCCAATAGGTAACTGCACCGGATGAGCGTGTGTTGTTAGTCGTTCATATATTGAATCCAGGTCAGCGTAAAAATCAGCTCCTGTTCTGTCCATTTTGTTGATAAAAGCAACCAGTGGGACGCTGAATTTTTCTGCCTGATGCCAGACTGTCTCTGATTGAGGCTCCACACCGGCAACTCCGTCAAAAACCACAACTCCACCATCTAGGACACGAAGCGAACGCTGAACTTCAACTGTAAAATCTATATGACCAGGTGTATCAATAATATTAATCAAATGGTCTTTCCAAAAACAGGTAGTAGCAGCAGAGGTTATAGTAATACCTCGCTCCTGCTCCTGTTCCATCCAGTCCATTTCAGCTTCTCCTTCATGTACTTCGCCAATCTTATGTTTTTTTCCTGTATAAAAAAGAATACGCTCAGTAACGGTGGTTTTGCCCGCATCAATATGAGCAATAATTCCGATATTTCTTGTTTTTTCTAATGGAAATTTTCGTGGCACTTTTTACTCTCCTTCGTTTAATTATTTACAATTTCTATTATTTGACCCTCGACCGGATCAATAAACACTCTCAAAACGTCATATTCATCGAGCGTTGACATCTCTGCATAATACACTCCCCACTCCAGACCTACTTGATAGTTTTTATATAAATCCAAAATGGTTTGTGTGTCATCATGTTCGCTACGAAATTCACTGCCACCGTTTTGTTCAGCTATTTCCAAAGCCTGAGCATAACCATAGACAATTTCATCAGTAAATATTTCTAAAAATTCGCTTCCAACGTCCTCCGATAGTCTTGGCTCTTCACCCCAGGCAACTAATTCGTTCAAGTCCTTACTCAGCTCTACGTAGAAATCGTTATTTCCACCTTCATCTAAAGAAGTATAATAGAGTATCGGTTTTATTTCAGATGAGATTATCTCATTTTCAAAATATATATTTATCGTAAAAAGGTATGCATCAGATTGCCATTCTTGGGCTTTGACTTCCGCTTCATCAATTCGCTGAAGAAATTTTTCACTTTCCAACTGAGCATCCGTAATATTAAAATCTTGAAATGATGCAGTCTTTGTGCTCGTAAAAGAGCTTCCACAGCTAGCTCCAACTATAACTAGAGTCAGAACTATCATAGATATTAAAAAAAGCTTCTTTCTTGTCTTATTCATTTTTGCCTATACAAAGTGAACGAAAGTACGGTGCGCTCATCCTGACTAAATATTCTCTCATCATGCCAACTTTCATAATTCATTCTTCTGTATCACAACATGTCTATCTAGCAAAGTGAGCAAAGGCGCGGTTAGCCTCAGCCATTCGATGGACATCTTCTTTCTTTTTAATAGCTTCGCCCTGGTTGTCTGCAGCTGCTAATAGCTCCTCGGCCAGACGTATTGAAATAGATTTACCTTTACGACCTTTGGCTGCAGCGATTATCCAACGAACTGCTAAAGTCATTTTTCGACTGCCTCTCACCTCAATGGGTATTTGATAATTAGCTCCACCGATTCGACGAGATTTTACTTCCAAGACCGGGGTTACATTATTTAGGGCTTGATCAAACATTTCAAGAGGGTCACGCTTTGAAACTTTAGAAATGTGGTCCAACATATCATAGACAACCTTTTGGGCTACAGTTTTTTTACCCCGTTGCATAATATAATTAATAAACTTACCGATCGTAATATTATTATATTTCGGGTCTGCCAATATTTTTCTTACGGGTGCACGTTTTGATCTCATAGTTTAGGCTTTAGCTTTTTCTCTTTTAGTACCGTAGAGACTACGGCTTTGTTTTCGCCCCTCCACCCCTAGTGTATCATAAACTCCGCGAACAATATGATACCTAACTCCAGGTAAGTCCTTAACTCTGCCTCCACGAATCATAACAATTGAGTGCTCCTGCAAATTATGACCTATTCCTGGGATATACGCTGTAACTTCCATTCCATTTGAGAGTTTAACGCGAGCTATCTTACGAAGGGCTGAATTAGGCTTTTTTGGCGTTACGGTAGTTACTTTAACACAAACTCCACGTTTAAACGCACTCCCACGAGGCAATTTATAGCGACGTCTCTTGAGAGCATTAAGAACGGTCGACAAGGCTGGGGTCTTTGATTTAGTTATTTGGGTTTTTCGCCCTTTTCTTACTAATTGGTTGATTGTTGGCATGTCAGCCTAATTTATTCGGGTTAGATCTACTGCTAGTAAAATTTCTATCTTAGATTAGCATTAATTTATACTAAGGTCAATTCCTATGATAGTATGTTATACGTTAAATTTAGAAAAAAGTCAAAAACAACACGAAATATTCCCTGCCCAAAGAACAGAAGCCCCAGCAATACAAACGGTCCATATTGCTCTAAAAAGGTTCTAACGTTCTCAAAAGCTGGTGGTAGTATAGCAAATAACACCTTTGACCCATCTAATGGTGGTATTGGGAATAGATTAAATACAAACAGTATTACATTTATCTGGACAAGATTGACCAGAAAAATGATCAATAAATTGTCGACATCATAATATGGGATAAGGAGCTTCAATAAAAAACCAAATAGAAATATCATTACCAAGTTTGAGGCCGGACCCGCTATTGCTACAATGGCCGGACCAAAACGTTGATTCTTTAAATTAAAGGGATTGAATGGCACAGGACGACCGTAACCAAAACCAATAAACAACAACATTAAAGTACCTAGTGGGTCTAAGTGAGCTAACGGGTTTAATGTCAGCCGACCCGCATATTGAGCGGTTTTATCTCCTTGCACAGACGAAGCTAAAGCATGAGAGAACTCATGGAAAGTTATAGCAATAATAATTGCAACTACCCAAGATATAAAAAATGGTGTATTTGTGAAGAGTAGGCTAATAAGCATCAATATTGATTATTTGTATAGATTGTTATATAGTTAGATTTATGGATTTATATTAAATAAACTAATGATCAATTTATGTCTCGAGCATGTGATATTTGTCAGCGTGGTACACAGTCGTCGGTTTCAAGAAGTCATTCAAATATAGCGACTAAAAGAAGTAAATATTTGAATGTTCAGAAACAAGTAGTTGATGGAAAAAAACTGAAGATTTGCTCAAACTGTCAAAAAACCCTTACAAAGAAACAAGCAAAAACCTAAATAGATGTTTTTTCAGCTACACCTTGGTCGGGGTAGTGGGACTCGAACCCACGACCTCACGCACCCCATGCGTACGCGCTAGCCAACTGCGCTATACCCCGAATGGTTATATGCCTATGCACAGAAGCCTTAAATAGTCCGGAACAAAGCGGAATGTAGCAGGTGGGGTTCCACAGAATAAAGGATGCCTGCTTGTGCATTGTAACATTTATCTTAAAAAACCTGAATATTAGTAAATAAAAACATGGCCTAGTAATAGACCATTTTTTATTACTCCACTATTTATCTGCGTGTTATCACCAGAAACTCGTATATCCATACAGCGGACATTAGCATTACACTAACTATAAAAAAGACTTGTTGAGATAGGATTGCGGAAAAACTTTTATTTTTCATAATATATTTATTATACCCAAACCAGACCACAAGTCAAGTATAGGCTATTCAAACATAATTTCTTCGTCGCTTCTCTTGTAGTCGTATATTTCTTCCTTTTTAAACCAAAGCTCCTCTTCATATTTTGCTTCTTCCAAATTACCTGACGCATGCATGACATTTCTAACAGTACGCTTACGTTCATTGGCTAATACCGGGGAGTCAATGGAGTAATCACCACGAATAGTGCCCGGCTCTGCAAAGGTAGGCAATGTATGGCCGGCCATCATGCGAACATTATCGATAGCATGCAATCCCTGTATAAGCACAGCTACAACCGGGCCGGAACTTAAAAATTCCATATTCCACTTGTTTACCATGCGACCAATCTCTAAAGGAACCATTGTACCCAGCTCCTCTTTTGGGTCGCGACCGTACTTTTCATATGTAGCTAAGGTCTTTTTGCCTATCCCTTCTAATAATTCCGTTCTACTGTCAGGATAATGTTTTGCTACCATGTCTTTGTCCACCCAAACCATTTTTAATGCTACAATCTTTAGGCCAACTTTTTCAAAGCGCTGTAGTATTTCTCCTATTAAGCCACGACGTACGCCGTCTGTCTTTACTAGGACTACTGTTTTTTCATGTGCAAAGTCTTGTTTGGTCATATTATTTCTCAAAAACTGATTGAACCTTTTCCACTACTTCAGCTGGTGTGTGGTTCGCCTTTATAAAATAATCACAAGCCCCAAGCTCTTTACCCTTTTTAATATCTTCATCTTGACCTAGGTTAGTGAGAAGAATAACGGGTATTTTTTTCAGCTCTGGATCTTCTTTGAGGGCTTTTAGTACTACAAAGCCATCAATCTTTGGCATTATTATGTCCAATAGAATTATATCGGGTTTCAAGCTTTTGGCTTTAGCTAGTCCCTCCTCACCATCATAGGCGGCAGATAAATCATACCCCTCTTTGGTAAACTTTGTAGCATACATTGAGGAAAGCATTTTTTCATCTTCGACTAAGAGTACTTTCAATTTATTGGCCATTGTCTGTTTTATTAAATGTTTATCACTAGGGATTATACCATATGTATTTTATTTGGGCAAGGGTTTATAGCTTCGGATATTGTTTCTGCCACTTTGTTTTCTGCTGATAAAGATGAGCCAGCTGTAGTATTTGTAGCTCCTGATAGTGTTGACCCATAATCTGCATACCCACAGGTAGTCCCTGCGACAATCCTGCAGGCACTGAAATTGCCGGTAAGCCAGCAATATTAGCAGAAACGGTAAAGATGTCAGATAAATACATAGTTAAGGGGTCTTCATATTTTTCACCCAGCTTAAATGCCGGTGTTGGAGCAGTCGGAGTTATCAAGCAATCCACTTTTTTAAAAGCCTTTTGATAATCATCGATAATCAGTGTTCTGACCTTTTGGGCTTTTAGGTAATATGCTTCATAGTATCCCGATGATAGTGCATATGTCCCCAGCATTATTCTCCGTTTTACCTCTGGACCAAAGCCAGCAGCTCGTGTTTGTCGATAAAAGTCAATCAGACTCTTGGCTTTATCGTCCCTTGAAAGACCAAACCGCACACCATCATACCTGGCTAAATTCGATGATGCCTCCGCCGTTAGAATCAGATAATAAACGGCCAAGGCCTCTGCAGTATGAGGCAAGCTTATTTCAGTAACTTCATGTCCGCTATCACTATAAAACTGAATCACGTCCTTAATAAGTTCCTCCACCCCTTTATCCATTCCATCTATAAAAAATTCTTTCGGTACACCAATCTTTAATTTTGGAGATACGTCTGTTATTTCTTTTGTATAATTCGGGACGGCCTTTCTAAGGCTCGTTGAGTCTTTTTTGTCATGCCCGGCAATACACTGAAGTATGGCAGCTGCATCGTCAACCGTACGTGACAGAACCCCCACTTGATCCAAAGACGAAGCCAGAGCAATTACTCCATATCGCGAGATACGACCATAGGTTGGCTTCAGTCCGACTAAATTACAAAAGCTGGCTGGTTGCCTGACAGATCCACCTGTATCTGTTCCTAGGGCAAATAGGCATTGACCGCTTGATACGGCTGCTGCAGAGCCCGAAGAAGATCCTCCAGGTACCCGTTTTAGGTCCCAAGGGTTTTTTGTGGGCTTATAGCTTGAATTTTCTCCCGAAGCACCCATACCAAATTCATCACAATTTGTTTTACCTATTGTAATAGCGCCTGCTTTGTTTAGTTTTTCGACAGCCGTGGCGGTATATGGTGGAACATACGGTTCAAGTATTTTTGAGCCAGCGGTGGTTTTTATCCCTTGCGTGACCAAATTGTCTTTAAGGCCAACAGGGACGCCCTCCAGGGCGGTAGGTTTGTGACCCTTCATTATTAGCTGGTCTAGCTTATCAGCCTGGTCCAGTGCGTTTGAGTCTGTCTTTGTTATGATCGCGTTAATCTTTGAATCGGTACTGTTTATCCGATCAATACTTGCCTGAATCAGCTCCCTGCAAGAAAACTGCTTAGTGGACAAGCCCTGATTTGCTTCTTTTAAAGTTAATCTAGTTAATTCCATATTATTTATTTTTTGAAAACCGCTTTCACTTTTACGCTTCTACCCTCAGTTATGGGTACTTGCTTAAGAATATCCTTTTGGCATTTACAGTCCGTCATAAGATCATTGCGCATAACACCATTGAGGCCTATTACGTGGGCAGTTGCTTTAACCTGCTCCGTCTTAACCTGCTCTAATATTTTCATATAATCCAAAACCGAAGAAAGCTGCTTTTGAAAAATCTCTAGCTCCTGTTTGGTTAACTCAACCCGAGCTAAATCAGCAATGTGTTCAACTTCTTTTTTTGTAATTTCTGTCATAATACTGGTTACTATATCACTTATTTCTAATGTTTCAAAATATAAATCGGATCTTCTGGTCTAGATGCCCAGAAGGTTAATAAACTCTAGCTCAGTAATTATTTTGATATTTAAGCTGACTGCTTTCGCATACTTTGAGCCTGGCTCGCCACCTGCAACCAAGTAATTCGTTTTTTTACTGACTGAGCCGATTACGCTTCCTCCTAGAGAACGTATAAGATTTTTTGCCTCATCACGGGTAAACTTTTCTAGAGTCCCGGTTAGAACAAATGTCTTGCCTTGTAGTTTAGTGGAACGTTTTTTTGGATTTAATGTTTTAATTTTCTGCTGTCTAAGCTTGTTGAGTAATTTTTTATTTTCAGGGTGTCTAAAGTATTTAAATAAACTTTGAGCCATGACATCACCTATTTCATGGATGCGAGACAATGTTTCGATATTAGCAGACTCAAGCTTTTCCAAACTACCAAAGTGTTCCGCCAGATCATTGGCCGTTTCTTCGCCTATATGACGAATACCCAAAGCATAGATTAATTTACCCAGAGATATAGCTTTCTTCGCCTGAATAGATTCTATTAAATTTTTAGCGGCTTTTTCTGCAAATCCTTCAAGCGGTTCAACGTCGGTTTCTTTTAGCGTAAATAAATCAGCCGGATCAACTATTAGCTCCCGTTCTAATAACTGATCTATAATTCTTGGACCCAAACCATCAATATTAAATGCTTTCTTGGAGACAAAATGGTATAACTTTTCTTTTAGCTGAGCATAACAATTTTGATTTGTGCAGTAGTACGCTACTTCATCCTCCTGACGTGCTACCTTTGAACCACACACAGGACATTGATTGGGGAAATAGAATTTTTTTTCTTTACCAGTTCTTAATTTTACCAACACCTTCACAATGTCAGGAATTATATCACCTGCTTTTTGTATAATCACCGTATCGCCCACACGAACATCCAGTCGTTTGATTTCATCTTCATTGTGCAATGTAGCACGACTGATAGTCGAGCCCGCTACTTTTACCGGTTTTAACCAAGCAACAGGAGTCAAGGCGCCCGTTCTGCCCACTTGAACCTTTATTGCTTCCACGATTGATACAGCTTGCTCAGCAGGATATTTGTAGGCTACCGCTCCACGTGGAGCCTTGCCGACCACCCCTAGCTTCTGATACGTTTCCAGATTATTTATATTCACCACGACTCCATCTATTTGGTAGGGTAACTTCTGTCTGCGTTTATCAATCTTCTTGTGGTAGAGGACAATTTCTTCAAGATTACGGCAGTATTGGTTTTCTTTGTTGTATTTAAATCCAAGCAGGCTAGCTAGCTCATGACTCTCAGCATGTGTTTTCTGACCTAAATCGGATACTAAGTCATAAGCATAGAAGCTAAGCTCTCTTCTGGCTGCAACCCGAGGATCAAGCTGTCTGATAGAACCGGCGGCGGCATTGCGTGGGTTGGCGAACTCCGGTTCATTCTTCTTTTTTTGGATATGGTTTATTCTTTTAAAAACATCCTTAGTCATAAAAACCTCACCTCTTATTTCCACCTCGTTTAAGGCTGTCTGGCGAAACTTTTTTGGTAATCGGTCAATCTCCAGCTTTAATGGGATTGCTTCAATTGTTTTTATATTGTGTGTAACGTCTTCCCCGATTTGTCCATCCCCTCGTGTTGCACCAATATGCAAAACCCCCTGGCGATAAATTAGGGTAACGGCTAAGCCATCCATCTTTACTTCAGAATAATAATCCAGGCGGGTTTGTGACGGCAATAATTTAAGCAAGCGCTTCTCCCAAGCACTTAGCTCTTCTTCGGAAAACAAGTCGTTGAGTGAAAGCATGGGCGCAGTGTGCCGAACTTTTTTGAACTTTTTAAGTGGCTTTCCCCCTACCCGCTGAGTGGGAGATTCCGGAGTTATTAAATCAGGGTACTGGCTTTCCAGCTGATCTAGCTCATGCTTCAAGGAGTCAAGCGCTGCATCCGTAATTTCAACCTTATCTAATACATGATAGAGATGTCTATGATGGTTAATTTCTTGTCTTAGTTTGGCTATACGATTTTTAGCCTGCTCTTTGTTCATATAATAACACTGTATTAAAACTCCGTTATATTAAACAGTTACGACTAATGTATTTTGGACTCGACCTATAGACCAAGTAATATTATTAATCTTTATTCAATTCCGAATCAGAAAACAACACATAAGAATAAACACCTGATATCGGTAGTAGCCAAGGGAAATTTACCTGGATAGCTTGAGCTGCCGAGTAAGCACCTCCCTTGGGATATTCGCCGGTTGAAATTATCTGTATTTCACTGGGTATTTCAATGGGTACGCCGGCCACTGTTTTAATAATAAATTCCTTATCTACTACGGAATTATCGAAGGCTCTTAACTGAAAACTAAACTTGTTCTGGTTATGGCCTACCGGCTGTGTTATTGTATAGTCCGTATCACATGCTACGGGATACTGTTTGTAGGTTTGATCAGAAAAGCCTAAAGCCGGATCCCAACCCGACCAGGTAGCCTCTACGTTGGCAATAAGAGGACAATCTTCTATCCGGAAAATACCGGGAACTAGTCCACCTTCATCGTAGACATTAAGGAATACTGATTCGTCTTGGACTAAGTTTAACGAAATAGACTCTTTCTTATGAATTGCTGTACGCTCCCAGGATACGCGCGAATCTTCTAGAGTACCATTCATCCCATCAATGACCGCTTCGGCATCCTCTATTGTCCCACCGCTCAGCTGAACATCTCTCACTTTCCAAAGCGCTTGTTCTGTGGCAGCCTCCGCTGAATAAAATGACTTAACGGAATAAGTAATGCCACGCGTTGTGATAACTTCATTTAATATCAAAACGGAGATAGCTACAGCCACGGCGGTAATTGCAGCCATTGTCAGTATGGCTAAGATTAAAGTGGCACCGGCTTGATTTTTTTGAAAGTTTTTTATCATCGTTGATATGTCCTTGTAGAGACAGTGGTTTGTAAATCAATAACAGTAAATCTATCCGAATCCGCCGGCTCGTTTGTTTCAGCCCGCATAACAATAGTTACACGAGGCTGTTCATCCTCTATAAGACAGATACCTACGGGTGTACAAAATCCTCCAGGAAGTCCTGTAGGGTCTTTCATAACTGGCATGTTAGTATAATCACAGTCATTAGGACTATCACAGCGCTTCACCCAAAAAGGATCAGAAGTTGGTTGTACGTAAAACGTTAAATCCGTTACATTTATTTCGTCAGAGCTGATTTTTAAATTACCGGCCATAACTTCACCTTCGGCGTTAGTAGTAATTTCAATATCACTGCCTGCATACGATTTAATATGCAGATTTGTCGTAGGATTACTATCCGGTTCATCATCACTGATACGGTCCGATGCATCTATATGCGCCATATAATCAATATAGCCCAGACGTATTTCACGAGCCAGGGTTTCAATAGTATCACGAGCCGCGCCCACTACAACCTGTTCGGCATGAACTATCCGCTGATGTTTAATACTGTTTATCATTATGACAGAAATAATCCCCATGGAAATTGCGAATATACCGGTAACTATAACCGTTTCCATCAGACCAATACCTCGACTATCTTTTGTGAATTTAAGTCTCATACGTTATTTCCAATTATATAAACGGTCTTCTTGAATCAGTTCAAACGTTTTATTGTTCCCTACATCACGCCAGTGAACATGAACAACAACTTGAATGCCAATCTTTTTCCTATTATCAGGTAGGCTGTCACAATCATCTCCAGACTCTGTGGTAGCAATCATTTCTTGTGGGACTACAGTCTCGTCATAGCAAATCGGATTTGTCTCAAAAACTCTTCTAAATATTGTATTCTGTCCGGCTGGTGGTAAAAATATAGCTCCATCATACTGATTGTAAAGTTTAGCTCCAGAATCGTCATGATAATAAATCTGGGGTCGTAAATCATTTAGATCATCAATGTCGTAATCATCTTCATAGAAAAAGGTCCAACCGAATGCTGGATCATCCGGACCGATTCCTTCGTCATCAAAGTGATAAATTCCATCATAATAATTATTAATATAATCACCCAATCCGTCATCCCACATACTGCTGGCTAATTCACCAGATTCAATCTTTAGCCAATTTGAATCGCGTTTATTGCGTATCACTTCGATAGTTTCACGTGCCAGATTTGACGCGATTAGTTCATTTTTAGTCTTTCTGGCAGCTGATGTACTGGCAATTATTAGCACAACCGCAGAGGTAATACCAACCATAATTACAAAGATTGCGATAATTGTTTCCAGTATAGTAATGCCTTTTTGATTCTTCTTGTGTCTCATAATATTATTCTTCAACTGTTACGCCACCAAAAGCCCCACCAGTAACTTTTACTGTCTTTGTGTCTTCAGACTTCAGATGTTTAACGGTGATTCTGACCTCTTTTTCTCCCGGTACTTCATAAGAAACAAAACCACCAGCGTCTGGGTCCTCATATACTATTTTTAGTTCAGATGTTGGAACAATAAAAACAAGATAAACTTTTGTAATATCCGCTATCGTTGCAAGTCCAGTAATATTGATAGCATCCAGGGTTGTATTATTAAGCAGACTATAATCATCAATGAGAACATCTGCCTCCCCATAACAAGCATAACAGTATGTGCTCGGATCAAAACCAGGTAATTCGTCAGCGTCAGCATATAAAATATAAGAGTCATTGGTATCAAGATCAATACTCACACCATAAGCACGTGGATGAAGACCGCCTTCACCCCTACCTGAACGTGTATAGCCCTGTACTTTTCTGATATTGCTGGACAGCTCAGATACGCTACTATCCAGATCGGTCGCTTGGCGGTGTCGTAGAAATGATACCAACCCAACAGTGGAAATAATAATAAATATTGAAATAGTTACTAACAACTCAATTAACGTATAGCCTTTGTCGATTCTCATAAATATTTACCCCACTAGATCCAAATACCAATTAATCAAAACTTCTCCCCAAACTAGGGTGACAAATGTGGCTGTGGTTAAAAATACTCCAAAAGGCAAACGACTCTGCCATTTTTTTTGTTTCCATAGCACCAATGAAATCCCGGCAACCGAACCGATTAGATAGCTCACAAATAAGGCAGCCAACAACTTTTCCCAGCCCAGCATCAAGCCCATCACAAGGCCCAGTCTTATATCACCTCCGCCAATCCATTTGCCTCGTGATAAGACGTATTGCAAAAAGAAGAAACCACCGCCAATTATTATGCCAATGAGTATATTGAAAAATCCAACGCCCAAAATTAAACTGCCAAACAACGCCACAATCCCGGCCGGAAGCATAACCCGATCAAGTATCAAATAATGTCTGAGGTCAAAAACGAACACTACGATTAAAAAGGAAACATAGATAGCGTAGACAATAAATTCTTCGCTTAAGGAAAATTTTAAATAAGTGATTACAAAAAGGACTCCGGTGATAAGCTCAACCAGAGGATACTGCCAGTCAATGTGTTTTTGGCAGTCACGACACCGACCCCTTAATAAGGCATAGCTTAATAACGGCACAAGGTCTCTTGCCCTGATTGACGTCTTGCACTTAGGACAATATGAGCGACCACGTAAAAAGCCTTCTTTTGTATGAAGGCGCCAGATAATAGCATTCAAAAAACTTCCAATATTGATTCCAACGATGAAAATAAGTAGGGCTGTGAAAGTAATCATAGTTTACAATTCAGAATTCAAAATTCAGAATTAATAATTATAGTAAATTGAAAATTGGTTATTGATCGTTGTCAGGCGAAGCCTGGAAAATTATTTTATTCCTTCAGGTGAAATTTTATGCTCTCCTTTTTCAACGTCTCCGTAGCCAAGCTCCAGCCAAAACGTAACCTCATAATTGTCCCGGCTTGGTACTTGAGTAACTACATAATCTTTATTACCCGGATCATACAGCTTGGGCATGTCTTTGTAATAATCTCTGAGCTGGCATTTTCTGACAGATTGCCCTTCTTCTGAACAGCCCCTTTCAGCTGCCGCTTCGTAACTGCGATCATGCTGATACATTTGCTCAAAGGCGTTTTGTATGATATGCGCGTGCCTCAGCCTCTCTATATCACGACTGCGTTTATTTTCATGGGCTATCCACCATATCCAACCAGCAGATACAACAATAATTACAGCCACTATTACGATGATCTTTGTTTTATTAAAGCTAAACATACACGGTCCTTCACTATTGATTCTACCAGAATTTCGCTATTTTGTCATTAATGATCCTTAGTTCTACTCCTACATTTCTACTTTGAGCCAGACCCTAGATACAGGCCCATTGCTTACGAACTACATCGGTTGATCGGGTAATTGTCAAGCATTGCTTGATCTGGCAAAGCCAGAGTTAATTAATCATCTCGTAGCCGCTGATCAATTTCCTTATGAATATCGGGATGCGTTTTCGGCGATGTTTATCAGAGTGTTTCTTGCACATACATGGGACAAAGAATTTAGGATGACGGACTACAGGTTACAAATCAATATAAGATTAGTTATCAATTATGAATCTCAGCCTGAAAATTGGTTGATTAAAAATTCATTGTAAATTGGTCATTGATAATTGAAAATTTATATCAATGGATTATTCCTGCTTTGGGCCCAGACAAAATGTAGGGTCATTGCACGAAACAACATATGGGACTGTACCTAATGCATCAAGTTGTGTAATGCATTGACCAGGTGCTGTATAGATACCTGCAATATCACCATCTATGTCTCCATTGATAACTGCAGTATCCTCCTCTAGTTCAGCGGCTAGGAGATAGATCGTTCCATTTTCACAGTAGGTATAACAATCTCCAGTCGGATCATTACCGGTAGATATACAGGGTGAGTTACCGGGCGGAACGGGTAACTGTGCTCCAACGATATAATCACCAATCCTATTTAGTAAATTGGCCCAAGGAGGGTCAACAGCATTGTTTGGCGGGGGTTGGCCATTGTCATTGATATACAGCTAAACCGCTGTCATAAGCGTTTTTAGGTCCGACAGTCTTTTGCTATCATGCGTTTTGGCTCGAGCTGACTCCAGTGACACTATGGCCATTGTTGAGAGCAGGCCTATAATAGCAATAACAACCAATAGTTCAATTAAAGTAAATCCACCAACATGTTTTTTCATGGTTTAATTATACTACAAAACACTCTCTGTGTCACAGGGCTGGGAAAACAAAAAGAGGACGTAATTCGCGCCCTCTCTCTGTATCTATATACCTAGGCAGAGCCTAAGCAGAAATGGTCATTTCCAGTACCACCTTCAGTTTCATTACAATTAATCACTGGTACTACAGTTGTGGTAACGCTGTTTCCTCCATCATCTACATAGATACATTCACCGATAGTGTCATATGAAGTATCATTAGCAAAATCCAGATCTCCTGTTATTTCTGCGTCTGCTTCCATCGTGGCTTTCAAGAGGTAATTACCTGTAGAGGTAGCACCAGTATCATCAACACAATAGACGTAGCAGTCAGTATCAGAATCAGCAGACCCGCCTACTTCATTACAATTATCCGTTGGAGGTAATGGTAGATCTCCTCCAACCACATACGTACCTATCATATCCTCTAATTCAGCCCATGTTTTACCTGCTACAACTAAATCATCAGCGGATGGTGCCATACCTGTCTCATTAATATACAGTTCTACGCCTGATTGAATAACTCTCATATCCGAAGCTCTCTTTGAGTCTCGTGATTTCTCACGGGCTGTGTTCAATGAAACGATAGCCAATGTTGAGAGCAGACCGATAATAGCGATAACAACCAATAATTCAATCAATGTAAAACCTTTTTTGTTTTTCATTTATTTCACCCCCTTTCAAGGATTTCTTTTAAAGCTACACTAGTGACAGCTCTAAGAAGAAAAGATCTAATTAAACTTATTACACTTTACTTATTATCATTATAGCATATATAAAGGAGAAAAGCAATGTCAGTATCCTACATTCTACCCACAAGTAAGTGCAACACCATGTAGAATGAAGGGTATATGAGAAAATATCAACAATTATCCATTATGGAGAGAGAAGCAATACAATTAGGCTTGTGGGAGGGTAAAAGTATACGCATGATAGCCACTGAGCTTGGCAGAGCTGCTTCTACCATTAGTCGAGAGCTTACGCGTAACTATCCGGCGCAGCGCCCCTCGTCTGGCCCATGAGAGAGCTAAGACAACCATTAAACAACGTGGCCAACGTCCTCGATTAAAGGAACAGAGTATCAGGGATTATGTGAAGGAAGGACTCCAAACAAACCATTGGTCCCCTGAGCAAATCGCTGGAACACTACCTCAAAAGATACTGGGAACAACAGTTAGTCATGAAGCCATCTATCAGTATATCTATTCTCAATATACTAGAGGAGGTTATGGAGTTTTGGTTGGTGAAAACTTAAGAATCTATCTTAAGAGAAAACATAAAGTTAGAAAAAGAAAGGAAGTACATTTCAAAGTCGAAAAGGGGGCAATAAAAGACAGGGTTTTGATTGATCAGAGACCAGTGGTGGTTGATCTTCGGGTTGAATCTGGGCACTGGGAGGGAGACTCTGTTGTTTCCAAGAAAAGCAAGGTGGGATTAAATACAATTGTCGAACGAGTCAGTGGATTAGTAAAGATCAGTAAAATAGTGAACAGAACGAGTCGTGAAACACAACGTGTTATCACGAAACGCTTGCAACGAGTGCCTAGTTATCTACGGAAGACTATGACTCTTGATAACGGTAGTGAGAACGCTAAACATAAAGAAATAACTAAACAACTGAATATGCCTATTTACTTTGCTCATCCTTATCATTCCTGGGAACGGGGGTGTAACGAAAACACCAATGGGTTAATCAGATACTACTTCCCCAAAGGTACTGACTTTGCTACCATATCTAACGAAGAGATACAAACTATTGAAAGACGATTGAATAATAGGCCAAGGAAACGATTGGACTACAAAACACCACAACAAGTATTTAATCACTGTGTTGCACTAAAACATTGAATGTAGCCAATGTTTTTAATATGTTTCCTTATATCAAAAAGAGAGTCGAAACACCGACTCCCTTTTTTTATATTCTATTTAGAGTGTTCCTAAGCAGAACCTTGGATCAACACAATCGATATCGACTGGATCGGCTGTAAGTGCACCACTATTGGCAATACACTCACCGGCGGCATAGCTTGCTGCAACACCGTCCAGGTCACCTGTAATATCGCCAGGACCGCCAGATTCAAACATAGCTGCTAGTAAATAATCACTGCCGTTTTCACAATAAAGATAGCAATCTCCAGTCGGATCGGCATCAAGAGCAGCACAAGCAGGTGTTCCTGTAGGAGTCGGCAGAGCACCTCCAACTACATACTCACCTACTGCAGTATTGAGAGCTGCCCAGTCAGCTGCTGTTGGTGGAGCACCCTCCTCATTAACTTCAAGTTCAATAGCTGATTGGATTACGCGGATATCCGAAGCTCTCTTTGAGTCACGTGATTTCTCACGGGCTGTGTTCAATGAAACGATAGCCAATGTTGAGAGCAGACCGATAATAGCGATAACAACCAATAATTCAATCAATGTAAAACCTTTTTTGTTTTTCATTTATTTCACCCCCTTTCATGGGATTCTTTTAAAGCTACACTAGTGACAGCTCTAAGAAGAAAGGATTTTAATTAAACTAATTAACTAACTTACATTCTTTACTTATTAACATTATAGCATATATAAAGGAGAAAAGCAATGTTACTCGAGCATTTTATAGCGTACCCAGGCAGAAGCCGGAGTAATCAACCTGCTCATCCAAACAGGTAAAAGCAGGGACTTGAGCAATTGGATAAGTGTCAGTAACACACTCTCCAGCAAGATATGATGTAGGAGGACCATCTACATCTTCATCTATTGCACCGTTGTCCTCATGACGCGCACCTAATAAATAACCATCGGCATTCGAGCAATAAATGTAGCAATCAACGTTACTGTCCGCAGTATTTTCCCAGGGATTACCGTCGGGAGCAGGATCGTCAGCACAATCGCCCGGATGGTCAGTCGGAGTCGGAAGTACGCCCCCTACCAGATACGGTCCAATGTCCACCTGCAAAAGCGCCCATGAAACATTACTAGGATACGAACCGGTCTCGTTGTTATACATCTCTACCGCTGTCTGCATCTGGCGAATATCTGAAGACCTTCTGGAATCACGAGATTTTTGTCGCGTAGTGGCTAAGGACACTATGGCTAATGTAGATAGTAAACCAATGATAGCAATCACAACCAACAGCTCGATTAATGTAAATCCTTTTTTATTGTCTTTTACATTCATAATCATATTCGTATTATATGGGACTAACGTTTGGCCGGACTAAAAAACGGTGTACGCATAAATCCTATTACATTGATGTGGATAGCTGATACATAGGCAGAAGAATGGCTGTAATCATCACCGCCACTGCCGCGCCCAGGACAAGCATAACTACCGGCTCTAACAGAGTAACCAAGTTATGGATCATTGACTCAACTTCTTTGGCATAAAAGTCCGACAACTTGCTTAAAATGATATCCAGCTTACCTGTCTGCTCACCCACAGCCATCATCTGTGTCAACATAGGCGGTACATCACTGCTCCTAGCATAGAGCGTCGCGATTGAATTACCGTCTTCGATCACTTTAATGGTATTCAGCGTCAGATCACGATAAACGGTATTGCCCACAATATCCGCCACAATTTCCATTGTTCTGGTCAGCGGTATTCCGCCGGCTATCAAAGTCGATACACTTCTGGCAAAACGAGTCAGATAGATTTTTACAAATAAATTTCCTACTATCGGTAAGCGTATTTTTATTTTATCAAGCATCCTTCTGCCTGCTTCACTACTGGCCAGAGAACGATACGCAAAAATAGCACCAATAATAACTAACACAAGTATCCACCAGTCATTCTGTAAGAACTCACTAGTGGCAATCAGTATTCGAGTAGTGATTGGTAGTTCCGCTCCGCTTTCCTCCAATACGGCTGTCAGTTTTGGAATAACAAAAATCATCATAGCAACACCAACGCCCGTTAGGGCAAACAATATAAATGCAGGATATATCATGGCTCCGCGTATTCGACTGTTCAGATCATAGTCCTTCTCCAGCTGATCAGCCAAATAATTCAATGTCTCGTCCAGCTTTCCCGTCGTTTCTCCTGAACGTATCATATGAACAAAAAACTCGCTGAATACCTGCGGATATCGGCTTAGAGCGGTCGAAAGCTTGG
>JAHIZJ010000131.1 GCA_018814765.1 Patescibacteria group bacterium | reverse complement strand
GTGCAAAGCCGTTGGCCATGCCGGTCACATATCCGCCGCTGTTGTTGGTGTAGTGGATGTGGAAGGTGACTCCACTGCCGTGGCCGCAGTCGGGATAGATGTACCAATCACCACCGCTGTCCCAGGCGCCATCGACATGCGATACGGTGATTGAACCGCCCTGCGCCAGCGCCGTGGCACAGACCAACATCGCCCCTAACAGTGTCAGTATTACATACTTCATGACAAGGCCTCCCTTTTTCCTGAATTCACATCGCACTCTTTCCATCGCGGGTCGACCGACCGACCGTACCTATAATATACCAGCCTGTCCTCTATTTGTCACCCACAAATTGAGCCTGATTGACCTTGAGCGCGCCCAACCATTTCAACCCCAACCTCTACGGACACGCCACCGGCGGCGGGCCGGAGTTGAACATGAAGTTGACCAGGTACACCAGGTCGGCGATGTCGAGACTGGCGTCGGCATTTACGTCAGCCGCCTCAAAGCAGGGAGGCGAACCACCCGCAAACATGAAATTGACGAGATCAATCAAATCCGCGATGTCGACAAGCGGCGCCCCGTCGCCATTGATGTCGCCGCGGGTTCCGAAGCAACACACGGTCGTGTTGGTATAGATGGCGCCGACAGTGGTGGGGTTCAAAAGCTCCGAAGTAGGTCCTGCCTCTACCGAGAGATTGGTGCGTCGGCAATCGACACAGAAGTACTCCTGGGTATCCGGGTTGACGAGGATGTTCTCGTTCACCTGGTGAAACCACAAGTCAGTGGTGGCGTCGCTCGGCATCAGGGGATCAACGATAAAGGCCACTCGAAAAAGCGGCTCGTCGACCGGAGCAATAGTCAAAAGGCTCTCGACCGGTTGGTTGATAAAGGGGGCGAAGATAGCTCCGCTGTCAAACGGGTTCTCCGAAACCTGCGCCCAGAAGAGGTTGTACTGCGGATTGGCGATCTGAAGATCAGCCAGCGATCCCAGAAGCTGGTAGGCCACATACAACGATTCCTCCGGATAGCCCGGCGGCGGCGGCAGGAGCGCCGGTGACAGGTAACGGTTGTCGTATTGCAGCAAAGCAAGGAAACCTGACATGGTATCGTGTGGAATGGTGAAATGAAGATCAACCCAGAGGGTGTCGCCCGGCGCAGCATTATCCAGCACCAGGCGGACCGTGTCGGTTGCGGATTCGACTATGTCGGCGCAGTCGGTGTATTCGTTGATACAATTGACCTGCGCTGCGACCCCTCCGAAAGGAACCAGCAGGGCCAGGGCGATGACGATTATGCGAGTCATTCAGATGTCCTTTATCAGGCGAGTGTGAACCGTGATGCCCACAATCGGGGGCGATATTGCAATATACCTGTCACTGCCGGATGTGTCAAATTGTTGTTCTGGTTGGTTCTTAGACAGAGGTTTCGACGTCGGTATTTAGGTGCCGTCACGTGACCCACGTCATGGTACGCACAACTCGCGTGACAACTCGGTGATTCCCTTACAACTACAAACACGGCCGGGCTTTGATACCCGGCCGTTTCCTCCCGTTCGCGTTGTTCCCCCACAAATCGTGCCCGGCTTCCGGGCCCGAAGTCGACACCCCTTTGGGGTTTCGACATCCGTATGGTTACTTCAACAACATCATCTTCCGTGTCTCGGCGTAACCCTCGGTCACCAGACGATAGAAATACACCCCGCTGGCATTGGTCGAGGCGTCCCATACGCGCGCATGATGACCCGCGCCCAGATGTTCATCAACCAGCACCGCTACCCGCTGCCCGAGCGTGTTGTAAATCTCGATCCTGACATCGGCCGCCTGCGGCAGACTAAACCCGATCTCCGTGGTCGGATTGAACGGATTGGGGTAGTTCTGGCCGAGGGCATACGTCGTCGGCAAAGTCGTCTCGACCTTGGCGCCGATAGTCGGGACAATCGTATTAAACGACCTGTCCGCCGCCAGCGCGCTGACAATCTCCCATTCGCCGTCGATTGTAAACAGGGTCGACGCACCGGACGCGATCGCG
>JAHIZJ010000098.1 GCA_018814765.1 Patescibacteria group bacterium | reverse complement strand
TAAAGAGCTATATCCGTTATACAGACGATTTCATTATTGTGGCTGACAATAAGCCATATCTTGAGAACCTCATCCCTCGAATCAGTACCTTCCTGCGTACCCGACTCAAGCTTACCTTGCATCCGAAGAAAGTCACTATTCACGCCTTTCATCAGGGCATTGATTTCTTAGGGTACGTGGTTTTTGCCGCACCATCATCTGGTTCGCACCAAGACCAAACAGCGGATATTCAGGAAACTAAGACAGAGAGTTGGTGAGTACAGAAACGGGACAATAAGCTAGGAAACGCTGGAGCAATCATTACAGTCATACTTGGGCGTATTGTCGCACGCTGATGCGCATTGTTTATCCCAGGAACTAAAGAATCGGCTTTGGTTTTAGTTTTTGTATTATAGCAAAATTATTCAGATCAGAAGTAGTTATTTTGTATTTTTTTAAATAGGATCAATATTGTTTTCATATTATTCTTATCTCAAACGTTTGCTTTTTTATTTTTTTGTGGTATAATTCACTCACTTTTAGTGGGGATTGGTTTAATCTTAGCAAAATAAGACAAGCTGGGGGGTTCGAAGCTTCCTCCTGCGCCACCATGCTTCGCTAAGGCTTCGCATGGAGAGAGGCTTCGGAGGGCAGGCAGCTGGTTACCCCATATCGGGTACGGGGCAGGGGGCGCTTCGTTCACACCTGCCCGCCGCCAGTGGGTGGCTAGCTCAGTCGGTTAGAGCGCTATCCTCACACCTGCCCGCCGCGCTCGTGTAGCTCAGTCGGTTAGAGCGCTATCCTCACACGATAGAGGTCCCTGGTTCAAATCCAGGCACGAGCACCAGCGTTTTAGCAGGCGGGTCGAAGAAGTCGGGGAGCTTGTCCTGACCCCGGATCGTAGTCCGGGGGATTCAGGATTCAAGTCCCTGCCTTGCCGCCTGTCCGCCTTTGGAGGAGCAGGCAGGCTTCAACGGCCACCACGATAGTTTAAAATTATAAATATAAAAATGACTTTTCTAGACAAAATAAATAAACCACGAGGTGGGATGATTTCAGCACCTAGCCCTGAAGATAAGGGGGTTGGCTTTGTTAAATCAACAGGTGGTTTTATTATTGAGATTGTGAAGGTAATTGTTATTTCACTGGCCATTATTATCCCTGTACGATACTTTTTAATACAGCCATTTTACGTTAAAGGCGCTTCAATGGAGCCAAGCTTTTATGATAATGAATACCTTGTAATCGATGAGATCAGTTATCGTTTTAATGAGCCTGAGCGTGGGGATATTGTAGTGTTTCGTTATCCTAAGAACCCATCGCAGTTTTTTATTAAAAGAGTTATTGGTGTGCCTGGTGAGACGGTTGAAATAAAAAACAATAGGGTGGTTATTTTTAACGATGAATATCCCAAAGGCTTTGTCCTTGACGAAAGTGAGTATTTAAGCCCTAGCCTTATTACGCCAGGCTCAGACATGGTAGCTTTAGGCGAGGACGAATTTTACGTGATGGGTGATAACAGAGAGCAGAGCCTTGATTCAAGGCGTATCGGACCAATTACAGCAGAGTACATTGTTGGCCGTACGTGGATACGGGCCTGGCCGTTTAGTAAGTGGCGCGTATTTAATGCGCCTGAATATTGATAAGAAATTATTATATGACTATAAAGTCTAGAGGTAAAGTAAAATACGAAAAACCCAGGTTGGTTCGAGGGATGAAAGACATTCTTCCACATGATGAAAGATATTGGGAGTGGATTAGGCACAAAGTATTCGATTTAGCCAAAGATTATGGCTTTGAATTAATTGCCACTCCTATTCTTGAGGAAAAGGGTTTATTTATTCGCTCTATTGGAGAATCAACTGACATTGTCGAAAAGGAAATGTACTCTTTTACTGATCAGGGCGGTAGCTCATTAGTTTTAAGACCCGAGAGTACGGCCTCAACAGTGCGGGCATATAACGAGCATGGAATGGTTAATCAGCCGCAACCGGTAAAATTGTTAAATTATGGATCCATGTTTCGTCGAGAGAGGCCACAGGCTGGAAGATATAGAGAATTTCACCAGTTTAGCTTTGAAGTTCTAGGTGACGATCAGCCGGTTATTGACGCACAGCTGATTATAATCGCTCATAACTTCTTCAAAGAACTCGGCATTGAACCAAATTTACAAATAAATAGTCTAGGTAATAAAGAAAGCCGAGAGACATATAAAAAAGAGCTAGCGGATTATCTTAAACCTCGCCGTAATCAGCTTTGTGATGATTGTAAGAAAAGATTATTAAAGAACCCTTTAAGAGTCCTCGATTGCAAAGACTCTTCATGTATCGAATTAACCTTGGACGCTCCACAGATTATTGACTTCCTCGATGAGGAAGATCACGCACACTTTACTCAAGTGCTGGAATACCTTGATGGTATGGAAGTTCCATACAATTTAAACCCCAGGATTATCCGAGGTCTGGACTACTATTCGCGTACTACGTTTGAAATTTGGCCAGGGGAAAACCAGGGCAAGGCTCAGAGTGCACTTGGTGGGGGCGGACGCTATGATGGATTATCACGTTTGATTGGGGGTAGAGATGTACCGGCGTCGGGTTTTTCCGTAGGCATCGAGCGGGTTATAAGTCTATTGAAAGAGAATGATATTTTCGTACCAGGTAAAAAATCACCTGATATCTTCTTAGCTCAGCTAGGTGACGTCTCCAGAAAAAAAGCGCTAATGCTTTTCGAGCAACTTCGTAGCAAGGGGATTAAAGTGATTGAAAGTTTTTCCAAGGATGGTATCAAGCCTCAATTAGAAATTGCCAATCGCCTAAATATAAAGATTGTCCTGATTCTGGGACAGAAAGAAATTATAGACGGTACTATACTGTTCAGGGATATGGAGAGCGGGAATCAGGAAGTTATCAATTTCGAGAAGACTATACCAGAGTTAGAAAGGCGCCTTTCGCTTGCTGCCAACAATAATGGAGTTAAAATAAGACATACGGTAAAAAAACCAGATGAGCCAGTCAAAAAGAGCTGATTGCATTTTCTGCAAGATCGTTGATAAACAAATGCCGGCAAAGGTGGTTCATGAAGATGATAGAATGATAGCCTTTCATGACATTCAACCAAAAGCCAAGACTCATGTATTGTTAATCCCAAAAAAACACATTGAGAGCCTGGCTGATGTAAGCAAAGAAGATGTGGAATTGATGGGTGAGTTAATGATAAAAATCAAAGAAGTCGCGATTGAGTTAGGGGTTGAAAAAAGCTTTAATGTGGTTGTAAATAACGGTTCTTTGGCTGGACAGATCATTCCGCATTTACACTTTCATATATTATCTGGCTGGTCTGGAAGGGAAAAAGTCTGATTTGACCTTTTTATAATTCCGTGTTATATTAACGGAGACTTATTAATAACAAATTCTTCATAATAAAGGGGAGGTGAATAACGTGGTGGAAGTTCGTCGCAAAGACGGTGAGTCGGGCGAGGGTCTAATAAGACGTTTTACTCGAAAAGTACAACAGAGTGGTGTATTACTAAGAGCCAAGAAGAAGAGGTTCTACGAACAACCTAAGTCAAAGCGTGAAATGAAAGAAGATGCGATTCGTAAAAAAGGCGTTAGAGAGAAACGCGATTATCTGAAAAAAATCGGAAAACTTGATGAATGGATGGAAAAACAGGGATATCGAACGTATCGAGGTACTAAGAAATAATTGATGCGACCAGAGTGTCGATCAGAGACAAAATCCAAAAAGAATTAAAAGTTGCTCAAAAGCAAAAAAATGAAGTCGTAATTTCCACGTTGCGTCTGGTTTTGGCATCATTGAAAAATTACGAAATTGAGCACAAAAACGAAGCCATAAACGATGATATTTTAATTAAAATTTTAAAAAAAGAAGCCAAAAAAAGAGCTGAGTCAATCACTGCATTTACAACCGGTGGACGAAATGAATTGGCACAGCACGAACAGCAGGAACTGGATATAATAAAAACCTATTTACCACCTGAGATGACAACTGAAGAGGTGAAAAAAGTCGTCGATCAAGTTATTACGGATCTTGAAAAAACTGAAAATGTTAATTTTGGGATGGTCATGGGAGAGGTTATGAAAAGACTTGGGTCCGGCGCTCCAGGACAGGTAGTCAGCCAGATAGTAAAAGCTGCGCTAACAAAATAATTATTTGATTTACTAGCGATGCTAAGAATCAACCGAATAAGTCGAAAAACGATAACATCAATAATTTGGGGGGTTTTTTTGTTGTTGTGTGTCGGTGTGCTTTTTATGCCCAGTCAGGTCGGAGCAGTTGAGCTCACTAATGAGTACGGTAGTAATATGGGCCTCTCTGATGCTCCATTGGATGATACGATTGTAAATATTCTTAATTGGCTGCTTGGATTTTTAGCCTTAGTGGCTGTAATATTTATCATCTATGGTGGTTTTGTCTGGATGACAGCTGCGGGCAACGACGAGCGCATTACAAAAGCCAAGAAGATTATTATCGGAGCGTTAATTGGTTTGGTTATAGTAATGTTGTCCTGGGCGATTGTGCAATTTGTTATTACTGGGGTCGAAGAAGGCGGGGGCGGTCCGGGTGGAATTCCTGGGGATGATCCTGTCGGGCCGGGGCCGGGAGCCAGCACATTTAAAGTTGACTGGGCATCTCCTACCGATATGGGAGCGAGTCTGTGTAC
>JAHIZJ010000097.1 GCA_018814765.1 Patescibacteria group bacterium | reverse complement strand
TATAATGGTTTTGAGCTATTTTCAACCGGATGAAATTGCTCAAGCTATTGATAAAAAAATAATTTTACCTGTCTGTTCTTTTACAATGGCGCGCCAGATTTCAGACATTGCTTCTAAAAAAAGAAAGAAGGCTAAAGTTCATCTCAAGATTGATGTTGGCACATCTCGCTTGGGTGTATTAGCAGAAAGCTCCCTCAAGTTAGTTAAAACAATAAGCAAATTACCCGGTTTGAAAATTGAAGGAGTTTACTCTCATTTGGCGGATTCAGAAAACTTTGATCAGAGATTCACCAAGTTGCAAATAGAAATATTCAATAAAACTGTGGAGCTTCTGAGACAAGCTGGCTTAAAAATAAAGTATTGTCATCTGGCATGCTCTGCCGCAGTTCTAATAAATCCTAAAACACATTTGGATATTGTCAGAGTTGGTATTGGTTTCTACGGACTCTGGCCATCTTCTGAAACCAAAAAGCTTTACAAAAAGAAGAATCATAATTTCAAAATAGATCCTGTATTAAGTTGGCATACAAGATTGATACAAAAAAAGATAGTAGGAAAAAATGTACCGGTGGGATATGGGTGTGCCTATAGAACAAAAAGAAAAACTATTGTGGGTGTTATACCGGTGGGTTATTGGGATGGCTATGATAGAAAGCTATCAAATATTGGTGAGGTTTTATTTCATAATAAAAAGAAAAAAGTCATAGGTCGTGTTTGTATGAACATGACTATGATTGATATTACAAATGTGCCACAGGCTAAGATAGGGGAAATTGTGACATTAATTGGTAGACAGGGTGGCACATCGGTAAGTGCTGATGACATTGCCTTGAAAACAAATACGATCAACTACGAAGTAGTAACGAGAATTAATCCTCAAATACCCAGATTAATTAAATAATATTTTACGACACTTATGAGAAAGAAGTTAAATATTGGGGTGGTATTCGGAGGTCGTTCAGGTGAGCACGAAGTTTCGTTAGTATCTGCTAAGTCTGTTATTTCCGCGTTGGATAAAAGTAAATACAATGTTTATCCGATTGGCATTACCAGAACCGGTCAATGGATAGCTGGTAAAGGCGCCATGCAGTATCTGAAAACAGGTAAGAAGGTGGGCATAAAAAAGCAGAGTATTTTGCCAGAACCAAATAAAAGCAACTTAGACGTATTGTTTCCAGTATTACATGGTCCATTTGGTGAAGATGGAACCATACAAGGTTTGTTTCAGCTGGCAGATATTCCATACGTTGGCGCAAATGTTTTGGCTTCGGCATGCGGGATGGATAAAATAATAATGAAAGCGCTTTTTATACAGGCAAACATCCCTACACCAAAATACATCGGATTTTCAAGATATGAATATGAAAACAATAAAAACAAAATCATTAAATCAATCGCTAAAGAACTAAAATACCCCGTATTTACAAAGCCTGCCAATCTTGGTTCCAGTGTAGGAATAAATAAGTGTCTTAATTCAAAACAGCTTAAAGCAAGCATAAAAGGTGCTTTTGCATACGACAGAAAAGTAATTGTAGAACAGGCGATTGTTGGTCGAGAAATTGAGTGTTCCGTTCTGGGCCATAATGATCCAAAAGCTTCCTTGCCCGGAGAAATAATACCCAAACGAGACTTTTATGACTATGACGCTAAGTATGTTAGTGGTGACTCCGATCTGGTTATCCCTGCAAAATTGAACAAACAACAAATCAATAACATTAAAAGTCTTTCGATAAAAGTATTTAAAGCCATAGATTGTTCTGGTATGGCTAGAGTAGACTTCTTTATTCAAAAAAGTACCGGAAAAATCTTTGCCAACGAGATTAATACTATTCCTGGATTTACAGAAATAAGCATGTATACAAAATTGTGGGAAGCTTCCGGCATTTCATACGCCAAACTACTTGATAAATTGGTCAAACTAGCCATTGAACGCCACAATGAACAGAATAAATATCAAAAATCATTTTTACCATCGACTGATTGGTATAAACAATAAAGAAATATGCCGTCAAGACGTTTTACCTCGAAACAATTAAATTACCAAAATCCGTATTTCCATAAAGAATCCCCTCAAGAGAAAAACATAAGGCACAAAAAACTATTTAGTTTCTTTGCTCTGATTGTTGTATCAGGACTTGTATATTTGACTGTGTATTCACCAATATTCAGACTTCCAACTACTCAAATTGAGGCAATAGATTCTGATAATTCATATTATGTTAAAGAGTCGATTAATGCATATCTTGAGGGCAATAGGGGACTTGTCATACCAAACAATAATTGGTTACTTCTTTCGACCGACAAATTAAAAGAACACGTATCAAATGATATTGAGAATAAGTTTTCAGTTGAATATATAACCATTAACAAAAGGTCCTGGAAAAAGATTGTCGTAGACTACAAAGAAAGAACCGCAACAATAATATGCAAAACAACAAAAGGTGATTACTACATTGATAATCGCGGGGTTATTGTGAGTCAATATATTACACCGGAAGAAACTGACGAAACTACAGAACCGGACAATAGCTTTCCCATATTGCACTGGTCACAAGATAGTACTTCGACTATCGGTGAAGAGGTGGTTCAGCAAAAAACCGTTGAATCATTATTAGAGATATATAATGCATTCCCGGATCGTTTTGCTGATCTTGAAATAGACTATTTTGAAAATATAGAGAAAGAATGCTATGTGCCTAAAACTACGGAAAAAGATTTTGAGATTATTATTGATGGTGAGAAAGTAAAAGACGATGAAGATACCAGTGACGATGAGTCAGAAGAAATAGTGACTTCATATGTATGCCCTGAAAGTAATCCATATGAATATAGCATTGTCACACAAAGTGATTTAAAGATACATTTTACAGCGGAGCAACCCTACGCAGAACAATTAAATAGCCTATATCTGACGATAAATGAAAAAATAAAGAGTAACATTGATAGTATTTCATATATAGACTTAAGATACTTACCACGTATATATTATAAATAAACCATGATATTAGTTTGGCTATTGTTATTCGTTGTTAGTCTGATAGTGATTATTAAATCAGCGGACTATTTCACAGATGCTGCTGAGAGGCTGGGTGAGCTGCTTGGACTAAGCGGCTTTTTTATCGGTGTTACAATTATTGCATTAGGAACAAGTTTACCTGAATTGGCGATCTCATTGTTGGCCATATCAAGGAATTCCGGCGAAATTGTTATTGGAAATGTAGTTGGTTCGAATATATTCAATCTTTTGGTTATTATCGGTATTGCCTTTGTCCTGACTAAGAAATTTGTCTTTAAAAAGCTAACCAGTGTTATCTTGGTTCTTGCTTCAACTATTTTCATTGTTCTGACAGGTTTAGTGTTTAGTAGCTCTGAGTTTTCATGTATAGAGGGAATTGTCGGACTTGCTCTTTTTATGGTAAGTCTGTTTTATATTCAAATAACAAGAGAACATCATTTTTTAAGAGACATGTTTTATTTCAGAAAACCACCTTTGTTTGCAGATTATAGGGGTGGGCACGGACGTTCAATTGTAACAATTATTTTTTCGCTTATATTAATATATTTCGGTGCTTGGCTGACAATTCAATCGATGATAGAAATATCATCAACTTTAAATGTAAGTAAAGAATTTATAGCAATCACAGCAACAGCCATCGGGACATCATTACCGGAATTGTTGGTGACTCTAACCGCAATAAAGAAAAAGCATTACGATATGATAGTCGGCAATATTGCGGGATCAAACATGATCAACGCGTTTTTGATACTCGGTATACCATCATTAATAAAACCCCTAGAAATACCATTTTCTATAATATCAGTAGGATTACCTTTCTTGCTGGTTTCCACGCTATTATTCGCCATTTTTGGCGTTTTAAAGCATGCTAAACGCTGGGTAGGTCTAGTATTCCTACTTTTGTATGTATTGTTTATCCTAGTAATATAGGTTCTTAACAATATAGGGTCATAAAAGGTATATTGCGCGACACTTAATAAAACCTCCCCTACATAAAAATGGTCTTTAAGGCCCTTATTCTAAATGCTCTGTCATCCTGAACTTGTTTCAGGATCTCCAAACCAACCGCCTGACAAATCCCTTAACTTTGGATTATTCTTTATTATTAGATTCATTTTCCATTTTCTATGCCAATTCTTCATTTATGTAGAGGTATGAATAGGTTTCACCTTCTTTAAGTAAACCGTGTTTGATAGGGTTGTTTTTTATGTATTCAATGTGAGTATTTAAATCTTCTTCATCACGAATTATGTGGTCGTGGAATGAGCTCTGCCATACTCCCCCACTTGGTAGGCGAGGATGGCCATCCTCGCCTGCGTGATTTTTTAATATGAGGATTCGAATATTACGTGAAGAATGCCTTTTTATATAGTGCATATAATCTGAGATGTTATATTTTTTCTTTGGCTGTATTAAAACATGTATATGATTCGGTATTATTACATGACCGAATAAATTACACCCTTTTAACTCACATCCTATTTTTATTACTTCCATCATATATTCTGCAAAAATAGGGTTCTTAAAATAGGGATATTTATCCCTTGTCTTTGTTGTTACGAAATATATCGCATTGTCTAGATAGATTCGTTTTTGTGAATTTCGATGCATAAAAACAGCAGCTTAATTCCCTGCTGTCTTTTACAACCTATTATTATAATTATTATTGAAATAAAATACGCTTTGGGGATTGGGGGAATTTGGTTTCCCCCTCATGAATACCGATACTACGGATTGGTCCTCAGCCACTTGTTGGATTGTTTGTGAAAAAACCATGCTATGGCAAGTGAAACTAAACCAACCACAATAAACAAGGAAGCTGTGAGGTTCATATTGTTGACATTCTTGGTTATTGTACTTTCAAAACCCAGCACAGGCTTACAAATCAGCAAAATGATAGCGGCTGGAGTACATGTCAAGCCACACATACCAAAAAACTCACCAATACTGTACTTAACAGGTAGTCTCCTCACACACTTTGCAAAGGGAAACATCTCAGGCCTCCTTTTGGTTAGTAATTGACATCCCCGAAGAGTATTTATACTAACAAAGAACCACTAACTTTTTATGGTAAATAATCCAAAGGATTAACAGGAATACCATCTAGTCTAACTTCAAAATGTAAATGCGCCCCTGTGGTAAGCCTACCGGCACCAGACGTTCCGGGCATACCTCCACTTAGACCTATTACCTGTCCACGTGTAACGAATGTCTCCTCCTCAACCTTTATAGAGCTTATGTGTCCATAGACAGTTGAAATACCATCTGAGTGGATAATCATGATATAGCTATACCCCATGCCGGAGTCTTTGGCTCTGGCTACATAGCCTGAGGCTGCCGCTTTTACCGGAGTACCCTGAGAGGCGCGTAAATCTATTGCGGGATGCTCAAATATATATCTAAAGGGATATGACGGATCATGAAAATAAGCTGTAATACCACCAACAGGACTAACGGGCCATGACAGGGTGGCAGAATCATCAGCTGATAACAAATCACCACC
>JAHIZJ010000096.1 GCA_018814765.1 Patescibacteria group bacterium | reverse complement strand
CTCCTGCGCTATCGTTCAAAGCAGGAATCATCTCTTCAGCCCGAAGACATAAAACGGTTGAAGAGATATACAATAAAATAAACATCGTCATTATGTTATCAATAAAAACCATTAAATTCAGGTTATTATTATCGCTGGGTATATTGTTTCTACTAACTTCTATTGTCTTATACTGGTTTCTGTATAGTGATTCTGATCGATACGTTTGGTTAATCCACCAGCCTTATCCATTAAGTCATATTGGTGGTATGCATTTTTCATCATTTATTCTAGGAACGCCGATAATAATCGGGATTGCTTTTATTATTTTTTCGATATTTGTAAAGTTTAGAAAGGATAAAATATAATATACCAGCACCTGTACATGATGATATTCAGAGGTTGAAGAAGTATCGGTGAAGTAAAAACCCTCGTAAGCGAGGTTGGCCAACCTCGCCTGCGGAATGGGATGTTTTATTCATTATTACCTGCAATTTCAATATTTTTCGACTGAACCCCCACCCTTTGCAAAAAGGGTTGGGGGTGAATGGAGAGATGTTTTTTATTTATGGTAATATAATACAAGAGGGTTTTACTATATATTAACCATACTACTATGAGCGAATCCGAAAAACCAAATTCACCAGAGGCAATCCTAGAAAGTAAAAAGGCAGAATTAACAAGTGCGGTTGGAATGATGCTGGATTGGCAAAAGGCAAAAAAGCCAGAAGCCGAATTGCTTCCCCAGCTAGACACTCTAACATGTGACGAAACTGACTATTGCTTGGAACTAATTCGCCGCCTGGATAATCAGACTCAGAAAAGAGGCCCTGCTTCTTCAGAAGCTGATCAGGCACTCGCTGAAGGTGAAGCCAAACTAACAGAAATGGAAGGGGTTATTGGCTCTGCACGTGCTACAGAATTAAAGGGCTTGATAGAATAAATCATCGCTCCTTCATGATAATATTCAGAGGATGAAAAAAAATAGTATTTAATATGAATAACTTTAAAAATACAAAATGAAAAAAAAGAAAAAAGTATTACTTATTGTCTTATCTGTCTTTCCTGGAATACCAGTGCTTATTGCGCTTATCTTTATTGTTTTGATAGCATTCAAAAATGAGGATGCAAAATTCGTGACAGCTAACTTTATAGATTTAGAACAAATAGAAGGTATTACTAAATTCCGTAGTTGTTATGGTCACAATGCGGGAAGAATTATAAACAATGACGAGCCTGCTAGTTCGCTGAAGAACTATGTGAATGCAAAAAGTAAACAAGCTCTTGGCGAAGGCGTCAGGATAAATATATATGCCCCATTTGATGGTTTTATATTTGGTGGTTATTCAAATGAAGGCTCCGTCCATGACAGACATATATTTCTCGCACCAAATTTCAGCGGCTGGGCCATGGCCTATGATCATATAGATCCTCTGCCTAAGGTTAAGTTTGGACACAGATTTAGCGCTGGAGATCTGCTTGGGTATGGCAAGTTGAACCCAGATCACCCAGAAGATGCTGGTAGCTTTGATGTTGAGATGGGATTTGTCCCACAGATAGATATTGGTGTCGATAGTGTTTTCAACCACATGACCGACGGTGTGTTAAAGGAATTTGCAGACTACGGTATAACGCCAGAAAATATTATTGTTTCTCGTGAAGAACGTGAAGCTAATCCTTGCGAATGTCATGAAGATGGTGGTTCTGATTGCAGATTCTACCCCGAACACACATATCCTGATCAAGCAATCAGGGCAGAAGTGATTGAATAGATACTAAGTCTCGAGCCAAGCCCTAGATATAGTAAGTTAAACAAAAAGACCCTATTTATTACTCGTTGGGTCTTGGTAACGAGTTAGTAATCGTTTCTGGTTCTGCTTCTGGGTAAATCTCGTACTTTTCGCGATCAAACAAAACAAACCAGATAACCCAGGCCAGCAGAAGACTGACCACATAACAACCCACGTCCTGCACTTGGCCCCGAGGTGGTCCCTGTTTGATTTCCATAGAAATACCAAAGGCCAGCATACCGGCGGCCGCAACGGCCAGTGCCTGCATTCGACCTTTACGAGTGAAGCCGAGTGCTTCGACTATAAGACCACCCAGAAGCAAGTACAATCCGGGCATTACCAGGTCATGGGCATAGAAACGCCAGAGTTGGCTGGTCGGCCCAATCACCGTATCGAGATACCTTAACAGCGGATAGATCGGCAGAAGGATGCAGAACTTTATCAGCATCCGTTTTCTGTTCATCCGCATCCTCCTTTCTCTCTCCGAAGTTATTGCCGACAAAGAACACTGGCGCTATTTAAGCACAAGTATACAATGAAGTCAACCAATATTGGTCTTTTTTTTGAATATAAATTACCACCATTATAAGGTTCCATTAATTATTACTTCCGTAAGCGAGGTTGGCCAACCTCGCCTGCGTTTTTTAAAGGGGTAATTGTTAATTTTATATTTTAAATTTTACATTCATTTCGGGCTGGACAAAACCTAAAAAATGCGCTATAATTAAGATAGATGTATAGCAAAAAGTCGTTATCACAAAAGGTGGTATAAAGGCTGGGATCCCGATATCGCCAAAGCTCATCGGGATTAGTTCGACTAACAGTACTTGCATCATCCTATCGGATTTGCAAATACTGAGTCTCACTAAAAACAAAAACATAAATGAAAAGCTTCAAATTAAAAGTCATAGTGGCTACTGCCTTTGTGGTCTGTCTGGGTTTACTCTTCGGTTATGCCCTTGTTGTACAGGCTAATCAAACAGCCAAAGTGACTGCTGAAACATATCAGCAAAATTCTTTAGGTGACCAATTTGGTACGCCTTTTTTAGTTGGCTCAGAGCTGACCTCGCCCACTATTCACACCCAAACTAAGGTTAATGCATTGGGCTTTAAATGGAAGGGCGACAAACAAGCAACTTTCTGGGTGCAAACCAAAAACAAGTCTGATTGGTCTGACTGGCGCAAAGTCGAACAGGTAGAATCTGTTTCAGCTGTTCAGGTAGCCAGTGAGTATAAATTTTCTGATCTGACATTCTTCGCTCCCACTAAAGAGCTAAGGTACCGCTATGATGTAACCGCGAATATTAATGAAGTAGAAGTTATCACACTTGACTCAACCCTGCCTACGTCCCCCTTAAGCTGGATAAATAACTGGCTGGGTTGGCTGGCACCTACTGTCCAAGCTGACGTGACAATTGTCACACGAGAAGATTGGGGCGCTGATGAAGAGATTACTTTTTGGGAACCTGAGTACGCCTTACCTGAAAAATTTATCATACATCACACCGCCGGCTCTGACGGAAGTACTGAGCCTGAAGCCAGCCTTAGGGCTATTCAATTCTGGCATGCCGTAGCGATGGGCTGGGGCGACATTGGCTACAATTATCTGATCGACACCAACGGGATAGTCTATGAGGGACGTGCTGGAGGAAATGGTGTCATTGGCGCTCACGCTTTTCGTGACAGCTACTGTAACCAGGAGCGCTTTGGTGGTGATGACGAGGGTGTTGATTTTAATCATGGGACAATCGGTATTTCGGTCATGGGCAACTATGAAGAAGATGCTCTTTCTAATGAGGCTGAGGAATCACTTGCTCGGCTGATCGCTGAAAAGGGTAAACTCTTTAACATAAGCCCGAAGGGAAGCTCTGATTTTCAAGACATTGAAGACCTGCCCAACATCTCCGGTCACAATGACGTCGACTGTACACTCTGTCCGGGTGAAAATCTCTACAATAAATTCTCCCGCATAAGAAAGATCAGCCAAACATACTTCAATGATATAGATACCACTCCAATTTTAATACAGGCTAATCTGATGGAGGTTAGTCATAACTCAATAGAGCTGGAAGCTGGTGATTCGGCTACTATTTGGGTTGACTATAAAAATACCGGTAATGCCACCTGGCAGAGCTATGAAAATCCGCCTTATCTGGTGACGGTTAATCCGGACTCGCCTTTGATCTCAGATGACTGGCTATCGGAAAAAATAGTCGCCAAACCTTTACGAGCGAATGTCAAACCGGGAGAAGTCGGGCGCTATGAATTCACCATTACCGCTCCATTAGATCAGCTTAACATCGAAGAGGAGTTTCATCTGGTTAACAACAATATTCCTATAAGTGACTCTGACTTTACAGTGAGTGTCGATATTGTCGGACTTGAGTGGGCTGCGCGACCCATTACACAATCCATTAATGAAGCTACTTTCTTGGGGGCGAGTCTACCCATCACACTTACATATGAAAATGCAGGTAGCGAAACTTGGACCCAAAAAGATATTGCTCTAATGATTTATGACCTTGATGATAATGAAAGTCGCTATCACGACACCAACTGGCCTGACATAGCGGGGAATGTTACTTTCACAGAAACTAGCGTTGCTCCGGGTGAGATGGCTACTTTCGCATTATATGAAACCACCCCAGTTGTTCCCGGGCGATACAAGCAAGTCTTTCGTCTAATGGGGCCAGAAGAGGAGGTGATAAATTCAGAGCTTTCGTCCATCACTCGAGCAGATTCAATGTTCAAGGCTTCTCTGGTATCAGCACAGGTACCTTTAGCGTCTAAAGTTGGCTGGCGTCAAACCGCCACGCTAACATTTCGCAATACCGGTGTCACCACCTGGGATAAAAATATGCAGCTGGAGATTTATGACCTAGGAGACAGTCCTAGTAAATTTCATGCTTCGGGCTGGCCAACGCATTCAGGTAATATCCGTTTAAATGAGTTTTCAGTAGCTCCGGGAGCCACCGGAACCTTTACCTTTGATCTGCTTTCACCCAGAATATCAGGTTTATACAAAAATATATTTCGTCTTAAAGTACAAAATTACCCCTATTCTGTACAGGGTGGTAATATCGTTCGATTAACACGAGTAGACGCTTTGAAATAATCAATAAGAGAAATCCGCGCATAGTGCGTAATACCCTGTAAATACAGGGTATTATTAATGCTTTTTTGCACTTCTTTTACACAAAATAAGCCTTTACTCAAGAGGATAAATATGCTATTCTCAATCCAGATAATTTAACATTCAAATAAGACTTTTTTATGTACATTACCTGGCTGGGATTAAATTGTTTCAAAATTCAGACTAACAATGCGATCATTTTAACTGACCCTTACGGGGTCGGTACAGGCTTAAAAATGCCTCGAACACAGGCTGATATTGTTACTGTCTCACAAAATAATGATGCTCAGTTTAATAATGTTAGTAAAATAAGTGGCAACCCCTTTGTCGTGGTAAACCCAGGAGAGTATGAACGAAATCAGGTTTTTATTCACGCCAAGGCAGATCAACTTAACGGACGGCCCATCCAGTCAGGTTTCAGTGTGCAGTGTTTTTTTGAAGCAGAAAAAATCACTCTTGGTCATTTGGGAGCGTTAAGTCACGCGTTATCCGATAAACAGCTTGAGATTTTTGAAGGAGTAGATGTCTTAATGCTACCAATTGGCGGTAAGCCCTATCTTGCCGCAGAAGAAGCAGCTCAGGTTATCAGCCAGGTAGAGCCCAGAATAGTAATTCCAATGTATTATAAATCTCCGGGTTTAAAAACCAACTTGAACTCTCTAAACAAATTCTTAGCCACTATGGGAATAAAGTCTTCAGAAGAATTAGACAAACTGAAGATCCTAAAACGTGACCTGCCACAAGATGAAACTAAGATCATAATATTGAAACCCAAGTCATGACCGTTACTCGCAGAAAAAAAATTAGTCAGGCCAAATCAAAAGTAGTCCCAATAAGGGTTATTAAAAGTAACAAGAGATCAGCCGTTATTACAGAGGAAGAAGAAAAACCTATACTATCAGCTACTACCAAGGCCAAACGGACAAAAACCAGTCAGCCAATAACAATCTCACATGCCAATAAAAGAAACTACCTTTGGATTGGTGTGAGTTTTAGCTTTATTGTTGTATTACTTTTATGGATTTCACTATCTCATGTTTTACCCAAGACCTCAAATAAGAAGAGTGACGATTCTTTGCTTTCGATAAGTGATTCAATTTCGCAGATAGGTAATGTGCTAGCCTCACATAATGTATCGTTTGATTCATTCCTTGATCAATTAAATCAACAATCAGAAGTTCAAAAAGCCGGCGAGTTAGACCGTAAAGTCTTTCCGCAATTTTATGAATAACTATTACCAACAATAAATGTCTAACAATATAGGAAAAATTTCGCCACGTCTCATAACTGAAGAAATGCAGGAGTCATATTTGGATTATGCGATGTCAGTCATCGTTTCACGTGCTCTACCCGATGTTCGTGATGGTCTGAAGCCGGTCCACCGACGCATTCTTTATGCTATGTGGAACATCGGGCTGAGACCAGGATCCAAATACCGTAAATCAGCTAATGTTGTCGGAGAAGTACTGGGTAAATATCATCCACATGGAGACTTGGCTGTTTACGATTCCATGGTCAGAATGGCGCAAACCTTTTCTTTGCGCTATACCCTGGTCGATGGCCAAGGTAATTTCGGATCAATTGATGGCGACAGCGCTGCAGCCCACAGATACACCGAAGCCCGCCTAGCAAAAATTTCCGAAGAGCTTCTAACAGACATCGAAAAAAACACTGTAAATTTTGTTCCAAACTACGACGGCTCTCAACAAGAACCCGTGGTACTACCAGCCCGATTGCCCAATCTTTTACTCAACGGCACCATGGGTATCGCCGTAGGCATGGCCACAAATATTCCGCCACATAATCTGGGTGAAGTCATCGATGGGGTAATTCATCTGGTTGATAATCCCAATGCTTCCGTTGAAGATTTGTTAAATTTTATAAAAGGACCTGACTTCCCTACCGGTGCGCAAATATTTGACATAAATGAGATAAAACAAGCCTATGCAACAGGTAAAGGAAGCATAGTAATGAAAGCTAAGGCTGATATTGTAGAAGAAAAAACAGATCAATTCCGCATTATCGTGTCCGAAATACCTTACCAAGTCAACAAATCTGTTTTGATTGAAAATATTGCCCACCTGGTTCATGACAAAAAAATTGATGGCATCAGAGATCTCCGTGATGAATCCGGTAAAGACGGTATTCGTATAGTTATTGATCTGAAGAAAGACGCCTATCCGAAAAAAACATTAAACCGATTGTTTAAACTAACTCAACTACAGGACACTTTTCATGTAAATATGTTAGCCCTGGTAGATGGTATTCAGCCCCGAGTGTTGACCCTTAAGATGGTTCTGGAAGAATATCTAAAGCATCAACAGGAAGTAACTCGAAGACAGCTAACCTACGATTTAGAACGGGCCAAAGAACGAGCCCACATACTAGAAGGCTTAGCCATAGCCCTTAAACGGCTGGACCCGGTCATCCGTACTATCAAACAATCCAAAGACAAAGACCAAGCCAAAGTCAATCTGATGAAGAAGTTCAAACTGACTGAAATACAGAGTATAGCCATTCTGGAAATGAAACTACAGCAATTAGCTAACATGGAGCAGAAGAAAATCCTTGATGAACTAAAAGAAAAGCTCTTATTTATAAAAGAAATGAAAGCGCTCTTGGCCTCTCCAAAAAGAATATTAGGAGTAATCAAAAAACAGCTTCTTGATATAAAGAATAAATACGCCGATGAACGCAAAACTCAGGTTTTTCCAAACCCAGTCGACAAGTTCACACAAGAAGACCTGATCCCCAACGAACCAACGATTGTCATGACCACCCGTGATGGCTATATCAAGCGAGTCGAACCCACAGCATTTAAAACCCAAGGCCGTGGCGGTAAAGGCGTCATTGGTCTGACCACAAAAGAAGAAGATATGGTAGAGCATTTCTTTGGAACTACTACACACGCGGACCTTCTATTCTTCACAACTAAGGGTCGTGTTTTTCAGCTAAAAACATATGATATTCCTCAGACCGGCCGAACAGCCAAGGGGCAAGCCATTGTAAACTTCCTCCAGTTGCCGGGTGATGAAAAGATTTCAGTTGTACTTCCATTGTCAGAAATTCTAGATTACAAATACCTCATAATGGTTACACGCAATGGCATTATCAAAAAGGTTAGCCTTGATGACTTCAAAAAGGTTCGACGCTCAGGCCTGATTGCCCTCCGACTAAAACCCGGTGATCTTCTCGAGTGGGTTAAACCAACCACTGGCAAAGATAATATTATCTTAGTTAGTCAGGACGGCAAAGCCATTCATTTCAAAGAAAAGGATGTCCGGTCAATGGGACGTGGTGCTGCCGGTGTTCGAGGAATTAAGTTGAAAAAAGACGATAGAGTATGTGGAATGGGCATTGTACCACACGGTAGTATATCTCCTCAAGAACAGCTTCTGGTAGTAATGGAAAATGGTCACGGTAAAAGAACGTCATTGCGCTCTTACAAAGTTCAGCATAGAGGTGGTACAGGTATTAAAACGGCAAACATTACCCCCAAGACCGGTAAGATAATTCAAAGCTTTATCGTCACCTCAAAGCGCGAAAAAGAAGATATGGTGGTCATTTCGTCAAAAGGTCAGGTCATCCGTCTGCCGTTAAAGTCAGTATCAGTGCTGGGTCGGGCCACTCAAGGGGTTCGATTGATGCGCTTTTCCGAAAAATCTGACAAAGTTGCCTCGGTTACATTTGTATAAAATTCAGATGAGACTAACTTTCCAGTAAGCTAGTCAAGCATCCCTGTCTTTTCCCCCAGCTCACCGAGACTCCGTGCTCGGAGAAGCTTGCCAGATCAAAAATAATAAGTTATAATCGTTTCTAGAACTATGGCTTTACCTGTAAAAAAATCTACAAAAACACGCAAGCGCAGACGTCTGGCATACTTTAAGCAATCCAAGACGCCTTTGTCTGTTTGCCCCAAGTGCAAAAAACCGATCAGATCACATCAGGCCTGCTCCTTTTGTGGTACCTACAAAGGACGCGAGATTGTGGAAATTAAGATTAAAAAAGCCAAACCGGGTAAACCAAAGAAAGAAGAAGAAAAGCAACCTAAGACTTAAACCGCTTTTTCTAAATGTCCAATAGACACCTAGGCAGAACTGTCGCCATGCAAACGCTCTATGAGTGGGATTTTAATGAGCAGAAAAACAGTGACCTCATTAAGGCCACCAAAGAGAATATTAAAAAGTTCGCACCGGGTTTTGATGATAGCGACTTTACTTTACAGCTTGTCAAAGGAGTACTAAAAGACATTAAATCAATCGATCAGTTAATTACCAAGTATGCTCCGGAGTGGCCCTTGGACCAGATAACAGTCGTGGACCGTAATATCTTGCGCCTGGGTGTTTATGAACTTAAGTACGCACCCGACATACCTCCTAAGGTAGCTATTAATGAGGCTATTGAACTAGCCAAGTCTTTTGGAGGAGAATCATCAGGCAAGTTTGTCAACGGAGTCCTAGGTGCCATTTATAAGGACATGGACAACGACCAGGAAAAATCTTTAAAAAAAGATACTAATAAATAACTTTATCCGCATAGGAAACCAGAGATCCGCCGTAATGGCTGATATCGAGCTTCTTTTGCTGATTGGACTAGCACTATCATGAAAGACTTAACACAGTTTGAAAAAATCATTGGCTCTGATTTTACAAACAAGGATCTTTTAAAACAAAGCCTGGTACATCGCTCTTATATAAACGAACACCCAAACTTTTCTTTAGGACACAATGAACGCCTGGAGTTTCTAGGTGATGCTGTTTTGGAGCTGGCAGTAACTAGGCATTTATTCCTTAAATATGAAGACAAGGCTGAGGGCGAATTAACCAATTGGCGCGCCAGTTTGGTAAAAAGTGACACCTTGGCTGATACTGCAGAAGAAATTAATGTTAACGACTACCTATACCTAAGCAAAGGTGAGTCAAAAGAT
>JAHIZJ010000014.1 GCA_018814765.1 Patescibacteria group bacterium | reverse complement strand
GGAACACAAACACTCTGTACGGGTTCACGGACGGACAGAGGATCTACTGAAATACCAGAGGGTTGGGTGCCTGTGGTTGGCCGATCAAGTGGTGTTTTAACTATCCGCTACGTCGACAGAATAAGAGAGAAGAGCATTATGCGGGTTCGTGAGGTTGTTGCCTAAGTAACATGAGTGCCTGTACTTATCCAAGTGCAGGCTTTTTTTATTGCTAAAATGGCTGAAAAATGATATAATTAACAAAGATAAACTATAAACAATGACTTTTATATTAACATCACTCAAAATAGTAGCTGTCGATATTTCCTGGAGTATAGTTTATTTCCCTATTTGGTGGTACTCCAGCGGACTAAAAATGGCAGCGCTTTTTGTATTTCGAAAAATTTCTGATGCAGAACAAGCTTTGGCAATCGGTATTTTATTGCGTTATCTCTTTAAGCCGATGTATGCCGACTACACAAAAAGTGGTCGGGCGATTAGTTTGGTTGTCAGGATAATCCACTTGTGTGTTTTGCTGGTGCTATTTATTGTTGCCACTATTTTCTATTTTACATTATTTATTGTATGGCTAATGTTAATACCGGCTGTGATTTATTTTATTTACCTTAACGCTCAAGTAATCTAATGACTGAAACACCTGACAAAATACCTCCCTTACAATTATATCCTTGGCCTGATTCGACCAGTGAGGGTAAAGGCTGGGCAAAAAATCGATTGCTGGGCTGGTTCAATGGCAAAGTGTTGTATTGGGAAAGAGATGTAGATGAGCTAAGTATCTGGGCAACCAAGCTGAGATATTTCAGTCGAATGACCTGGCTAACAATGCTGGGACTTTTTGGTGTCTATGGATTGTTATTGGGCGCTTGGCAGTTGTTTGATATTATCGATATTGGTTTTTCAATAAAAGCCATTTGGGAGGCTCGCGAACCACGGTTATTGTTTTTCTGGGCATCGGTTATTGTGGATTTGTATCTTTATTATGCAGTAAAATCTGAAGCACAAAAAAAACGGTTAATACGGCGTGTTAAACCTGCGTCTCAACAATTATTGAAAACTGACTTTGAAGAAATATTAAAAGTCCCACGTAAGGAATGGATAGAGATATCCCAATACTTAACCGCTGAATCATTGCAATTGGTAGAGCAATCAGTAAATGCATCTAGTACGCTGAAGCACCAACTGGTTGAACCGATACATTTAATGGAGGTTATTGCCAAACATAAAAATGTCAGGCTGGTTTTTGCTCGCTTGGGAGTTTCACCCAAACTCTTAAGTGAAATGATTGATCGTTCACTAAAAATAAAAGTTCAGGGATATCGCGTAACTCCGGCTTTATCGCAAAGCTATCATCAATTATTATTAGGTGCCTTCGAAGAGGCCTATCTCAGAAGAAGTGAAAATATAGAAGTGACGGATTTATTTATAGCCATTATGAAAACAGGCAAAACAGCTCAAGCCATATTGTATGACTTGGATGTTGAGATTGATGAGCTTCGTAATGTAGTCACCTGGATAAACATACAGACCATCTTAAGAAAAAGATTTCGTCGTTATCGTTCTAAAGCTAGATTTAAGCCTAAGGGAAACATGAATCGTTCTATGACTGCCGTGGCCACTCCTTTCTTGGATCGTTTTAGTTCTGACCTAACTCAGCTGGCCAAAGCCGGAATGATGACGTTTTGTGTTAACCGTGAGGCAGAGCTTGAGTCAATTTATCGAGCGGTAGAGTCGGATAGCAATGGAGTGGTGCTAGTAGGTAATCCAGGGGTAGGACGAAAAACCATCATCGCCGGACTAGCAGAAAGGATGGTGTCAGAAGACGTTCCTCCGGTTTTTCGGGATAAACGCTTGGTCAGCTTGAGCATGAGTGCCTTGATAGCAGGCGCCAAAGCACCAGGAGCACTGGAAGAAAGACTCTTGAATATAGTGGCAGAGGTGATGCGTTCTGGAAACATTGTTCTATTTATTGAAGACATACATAATATGATCGGAATAAATACTGAAAGAGGTGAGGGGCTTGATTTATCTGAAGTGCTAGATGAATTCTTAAAGAAGAGGTCGTTTATTGTTATCGCAAGCTCTAACCCGTTAGATTATAGGCGTTATGTAGAAAACGGTTCACTGGGCGAGAGTTTACATCGTATTCCGGTCAGTGAAATGGATGAAAACCAAACAACGCTGGTTCTGGAAGCAAAATCTTCAGAAATAGAATTTCAACAGGACGTATATTTTTCTTACGAATCAATTGCGGCCATGGTGAAGTATGCCAAGCGCTATATGCATGAGCGCTTTTTTCCGGAAAAAGCCATTCAGCTAATGGAAGAGGTGGGAGCTTTTGTCCGACGTACTCATGGTAAAAAACAGATAGTAACAGCCGAAGATGTAGCTCAGATTGTTTCAGTTAAAGTAAAAATGCCTATCACCAAAATATCAGAAAAAGAGGGCGCCAAGCTAATGAATTTGGAAACCAGAATACATGAACGTTTAGTTGGTCAGTCAGAAGCTGTAAAAATGGTATCTGAGGCCTTACGTCGTGCTCGAGCGGAATTGCGTGATTTAAAACGTCCGATAGCCAACCTTATGTTTCTTGGTCCGACTGGTGTGGGAAAAACCGAGCTTTCAAAGACTGTAGCTGAAGTCTACTTTGGTTCAGAAGAAGCTATGATACGGATCGATATGTCTGAATACCAGGAACAAAAAAGTATTGATCGTCTTATCGGAGCACCACCGGGCATGACGCGTGGTGACGAAGGTGGGTATTTAACAGAAGCCGTTCGTCGTACTCCGTTTTCATTATTGCTATTAGACGAAATAGAAAAAGCCCACCCTGACATTTTAAATCTATTTTTACAAGTAATGGACGATGGTCGTTTGACTGATTCTCTGGGTCGGACAATAGATTTCACAAATGTTGTACTGATTGCTACATCAAATGCAGGAACTCCATTAATCCAAAAAAGAGTCAGAGAAAAAGTCCCGATTAAAAAAATTCGTGACGAACTTATCAATACAGAACTGGCTAAACACTTTAGACCGGAGTTTTTAAATCGTTTTGATGGAATAATGGTCTTCAAACCACTTGAACCAAAAGAACTTTTTGAAATTGCTGAATTACTCTTAAACAAGGTTGCGCGCAGGCTGGATAGTAAGGGCATTGTACTCAAAGCTACTCACGAAGCGGTGGAAGAGCTGGTACAAGAGGGTTATGACCCTGCTTTTGGTGCACGACCCCTACGGCGTGTGATACAAAATAAAGTAGACAATGCCTTAGCGAATTATTTACTTACAGGCAAGTTAACTCGACGGGATGTGGCTATCTTAGAACCAGGTGGTGTTATCCGTGTTGAGAAAGCTGAGAGGCTGTAATAGTCTATTAATACATTCAGACAATTAACTTTATTACCATACTTGACAAAAGCTGATAGTATGCTATTTTTGTTTAGAACTTGTTCTTTTTACACATTACAATAACTTAAAGGAGGGGATAGATGTTGCCGAGACGTGGACGTCGATTACTACTGGCGTTTTTCCTGTTACTTACGGCAGGAATACTCCACCTAACAGCACGCATCAACATGGTAGTCGCTGAAGTGCTAAATCCAAAAATGAGTGGATCAGTCTTAGCGATAAGTCCGAACAATGGATAATTATCAAATGATCAACTGGTGAAAAAACGAGATCTTCTGACCGCTGCTGAACCTGCTGAGAGAGACCCCTCGTGTCAAATCATTTAACTATGACACCGAAGTTCCTCTTTTGGTATCATAGAAAATGACGCTAAAGAAGGCATTAATTTGTTAGTTAGATTAATATTTTCGTGACCTTTTTTATTTTGATAAATTTTAAAAAGATTATCTAATTTTTTATCAATTATCCTCTTTAATTGAGC
>JAHIZJ010000013.1 GCA_018814765.1 Patescibacteria group bacterium | reverse complement strand
CCAGGCATGAGGTTCCCGGTAAAACTCCTGATGGAATGAGCGCTGATTATTTAACTGAAGAAGGTCAACAAAGGGCATCGGAAAGAGGAGGAGAAATAACTGAAAAAAATGTTGCAGGATATGCTTCACCAAAGCTTAGAGCTCAAGAAACTGTTGATTTAGGCCTTCAGGAGGTTGACGCAGGGGTCAGAGTGATCAATGGACAATTAGAGGCATTAAAAGGAACAGGAGCTGAAGGAAGGACAGATAGCCAGCGACCAGAAAATGCATTTCGGATTAAGACCAAAAAAGAACTCGGAGTGGCAGAGAATTTCAAGAGAATAATGGAGGATGCTAAAGCTTGGGCAACAGACCAAATTGACTCCGGGTCAAAAAGAAGCACATATGACTTGGTTGTGCAATTTTATCTAGATAATGAAGAATTATGCCAGGAGCGTGGAGTGACAACTCCCAATGAATCAGCCAGGCAAACTGCTTATCGTGCAGCCCGGGAAATCAGAATGACAGACCATTTTCTGGAAGATAGCGATGTTAGGTTGATAAATGTTTCTCACGGTCCAAAGTTGGAGCCATTCCTTAAACAAGTATTAATAGATTCAGCCGGAAAAAAAGGGTTTGAATCATTAGAGGAAATTGGAGGGGCACTAAATCCGGGAGAAAGGTTTGAGTTGAAAGTTGATATTGACAATCAGGGTGAAAAGACAATCAAATTGCTTCTACGGGGGGAAGAATACGATATTGATATGGATAAAGTTAGTGGACTAGCAGATGAATATGAAGAGTCATTAGAAAAAGAATAAAAGCAGCTTAATAACATTCTTGAGATTGAGTTAGGATCTGATAAAGGAACAGTAAAGAAGTTATGAATAAGTCAGTAATGACAAAACACCAGCCATCAATAACAGAATGGCTGGCTCAAATAGGCGAGATGGAAAAATCTAGTGATTTTAGAGATGAAGATAATAAAAAAGCAGATCGAATGGAATTCCTTTATCAAAATATTGGATTTTCATATGAAAGGCCTGATAAATTTGAGGCGACTGACCTGACGAATAAAACACCAGTATTTATGAAGGTTTTGGAAGAACGAGGTGAAGAGCTTTGTGCTATTCGTCTAGTACCAAAGAAGCCAAGCCTAACAAAGCTGCGCAATCGCGGGCTTTCTATCCGTGAATGTTATGAGACGTGGTATCTAAAACAGAACATCAACCCAGAGGATTACCTTGCCTATGTTTGTCCGCATGTCTCTGGCCTGTTATGGTCTTCTATATTTGTAGTAAATCAAGAAGCAATTTTTGGAGAGATAATCCAAGGTATGCATATGCAGCTAACGCACGGTGATACAGAAAACACTTCATATCAATTTCGCTATGACTTTACTAATTGGGTTTGGTCAGAAGAGAATCCCGAAGCACAAAAACAAATTAAGAAGATGTTGGTATTTATATATGTTACCGACAAGAATAAACAAGCCATTATAACGCAGGAACTCAAGATGGAATTTTCACACAATTATCTGACTGGATATTTTGAAGCATTGGTTAGGCCGGATAATGATGTGTACTATACGGATTACAATAGAATGCTTATTAAATTTATCTCTACGCCACCAGCCCAAGTATTTGACAGCAAAACAACAAACAATAAAGCATTACAAGGAAGAACGGCTTTCCCTGGAGCTGTTACTGGTCAGGTGGTAATTGTAAAACCAGAAATGATTGATAAGGTAGACTTTCCAAAAGGAGCAATATTGGTTTGCGATAATACTGATATACGTTTTCTACCGCTAATGCGTCTGTCAGGTGCCATAGTTACTAATCGTGGTGGAATATTATCTCATGCTGCAATTATAGCTAGAGAATTAACCAAGCCATGTATTATTAACACTAAAGCCGCCACTGAACTTTTAAAAAATGGAGACAAGGTAAAAGTAGATGCTGAAAAAGGAACGGTAGAAATACTATAAATTAACCATTATGCTGTGCGTAGTCCCGTTGTATGATGGGACTGAAAAAGGTATAGTTAATAAAGCAAAAAATGGATATATTATACGGACAAATTAATTACAGTTTTTTTGACTCATACTGGGCGTTAGTCCATTTTTGCTCTGGCCTATTACTGGGATTATTAATAGTCTACTTGACCAGAACAGTTGATAAAAAGAGATATTATTATATTGGTATTGGTTTATTGGTCTTGTGGGAAATATTTGAAGGATTGTTGAGAATTCTTAATAAATATTTTATAGATATGGCAGAATCATTACAAAGTGTGATACCGAGCAATTTTTTTCTGACAGAAAGTGTAATTAATATCACTAGCGATTTAATATTAGGCTCTCTGGGTTTAACGATAATATATGCAATATTTTTAAGAAGATTTGAAAAGAGAATAAATTATGAAAATTAAAATACAACGATTAAGCCCTGAAATGAAATTGCCAAAATATGCTCGTGCTGATGATGCCGGGCTGGATCTTTTTTCGTGTGAAGACTATACAATTCAGCCGAAAACAAGACATACTTTTTCACTAGGATTCGCCTTGGAGCTTCCTAGGGGTTATGTATCTTTAATTTGGGATAAAAGTGGCTTAGCAAGTAAACAAGGATTAACTACCTTAGGAGGTGTGATTGAGTGGAGCTATCGCGGTGAATACAAGCTTATTTTGCATAATACTAGCGACCAGCCATATGATGTGAAAAAAGGCGATAAATTAGCCCAAATGTTGATTCAACCGGTAGAATCAGTTACAATTGAAGAAGTTGATAAACTAAGTGATACCGAAAGAGGCTCAGGAGGGTTCGGTAGCACAGGTCGCTAAGATGGCAAAAATTACTAAGGAAGAAATTAAGTTATTAAATAAATATGTGACCGATCCCACCGGTAACGTTTTCTGTATTAAGGGAATGGAAGGGTTGGTCGGAGCCGCCTATGCTCGATACAGTAGAGCACGCGGAGGTTTTCGTGAAACATTGTTAAAAGAGTTTATCAAAGAAGGCGTAATTGATGCTCAGCACGCGGAAGAATTAATCCAAAGGGTTTTAATAGCCTTTGGTGATGATTCAGTGGGAGAGCTAGAGGGCGCTCACCTGTCATTTGAGAATATGTCTATACTGGCCACTAAGGAGATGGAAGAGTGCCGTATTGGCGGGTCACCCATAGAGCAGTCAACGCGCTATGTTTTTTATGACCAAAAAGATGATCAAGGAAATTATAAATATTATCGAGATCCTAAAATAATGGCTTCTCAGCATGCCGATAGCTATGTAGCCACAATGGATTTTCTTTTTGATACTTACTGCGAGTTGATTGAGCCAATGAAGAAGTTTTACAAGAACCTAAAGCCTATGGATCAAGCAGAATATGATATTAAAGGCGATTGTAATAAACAGAAATACTCAGATTTAAAAGATGAAAAATGCAAGAAAGCATTTCGAATGACTTATACGATGGATATCAGAACGCGGGATTGTGACACATTGAGATACATTTTGCCGATATCTACTACTACAAATGTTGGCTGGTTTGGAAATGGCAGGTTTTACCAGGGCTTGTTGTCAAATTTATATTCTAGTCCCTATACGGAAGCGCAAGACCTAGGTAAGGCAGGACACAAAGAGCTAAATAAAGTAATTCCAGCCTATGTCAGAAGAGCAAAAAAAGATGACTATCGTGTTACAGTAGAAAAAAACATGTATAAGTTAGCTGAGGATATAACCAAAGACATTGAAGCAATGCCGGGAGAAACAGTTGGTTTAGTGGCTGATGATGCTAATTATATTGCACATAAGCTAGGTGAGGGATATATTACTCTAGATAAGGTTGAGAAGGCTTTGCAGGGAAACCATGACAATATGACATTAGCCATGATGCTGTATCCGTATACAAACCTACCCTTAAAGCAACTCAAGAATTATGTAGTTAAGAACTTGTCTGAAGACATTAGAAAAAAGATTATTATAACCTATATTGGCCAAAGGCGTTCACGGCGCGACAGACCTTACCGAGCATTAGAGGGAAGCTATGCCTATACATTTGATTTGGTAACTGATTGGGGCGTTTATAAGGACTTGATGCGTCATCGCATGACTTCACAATTGCGTCAGAGATTTTCGCCTCTACTAGGCTTTGAAATGCCACCGGACATTATTGAAGCTGGCTTTGAGGATATGTTTAGCCAGTGTCACGAAAAGGTTTTAGAATTATATAACAAGCTTTATGCTGATTTTCCTGACGAAGCATCCTATGCCACATTGCACGGTAATAAAAATAGATGGATACTGGCCTTTAATGAAAGAGAAGCCTACCACCTATTGGAGCTAAGAACTACGCCACAGGGCCATACCGCCTATCGTAAAATTGCTCAAGAAATGCACAAAGCGATTAAAAAGAAATCTTCCTGGCGTGCAGACAATATGAACTTTGTTGACTATGGTGATTATAAATGGGCCAGAGGGGACTCAGAGGCCAGGCAAAGAGTAAAAGAAAATGAGCTTGATAAGAAATACAAAAAGAAGTAGAAACAGTTATCAACATTGACAGAAAAATGGAAAAAAACTAAAATCTGGGCGGAGGCCCAGTTTTTTGCACATTAACATTCGTGAATCTCTAGAAGGGGGGATCCTATGGCTGCGTGGATTGAAGCTGTCATCGAGGCATATGTCGGTCCGATGAGGGCAGGTAAAACGGAGCGTGCCATGGGTTTTCTCAGGCACATGATGAGGATGGAAAGCAGGGGTAGAGGTGTTCCGTTTGCGTTTGTTAGACCCGTGCTGGATAACAGGCAGGATAATCCCACGGAGATTGTTGATCACAACAGAACGGTGCTCCAAGGTGTAGAGGCAGTGATCATTGATCACAAGAAGCCTGAAGAGATGCTAACGCATCCTCTAATTCAAGCTGCCAAAGTTGTTCTTATCGACGAGGCGCAATTTTTCGATCGTACCGTTTGCCGTGTGGTGCTTGATCTTTTTCTAGCAGGCAAGCATATAAAGTTGTTCGGCGTGGACACTGATCATCTTGGCAGGACGTTCATAACCATTGGTGGAATACTTGGATTAGCTGACACCAAGGTTATCAAGATGGATACTGCCATCTGTGAAGTTGGTGAATGCCGCCGTATGGCGACAAGAACGATCCGCATGATCAAGGGCAAGCCAGACTCGGATCCATCAAGGGAATTCGTGGTAGAAGATCGTGGAGCAACCTATGTAGTAGCCTGTACTAGGTGTTTCGTCGACATCATGACAAAGGCGGACATCGAGATTCACTAACGGTTCAAGCTTTCATTTCTTTGCCCCTCGACAAGCTCGAGGTAAAAAGAGATGGAAGCTTTCTTTTTTTAACACCTCGCCGGTGGGGCACCCATTTTTCTGCTTGATCAGAAAAATGGGTAAAAAAGAATCAAGCACCGCCAAACTCCCCCGTACCAGCGCGTAAGCGCGCGGTACGGGGTCAAACAGTTGGCGGCGCATTTTGTTGATACTGGAAAGCCGATTGATACTAGTATTTTGATTAAGATTAATTTAATTTGTGGGAAATAAGCATTGAACCATCCCAGTTGCTTTCAGCAACTTCCCCTCCTAGATTAGGAGGGGTTAGGGGTGGTTTGATTCTAAACAACAACATGTCTAGAAGTATTTCATAATTATGATAGAATAGTAATATGAATTACGCATGGACATTTATTTGGATAATAATAGCCTTTGCTTCGATTTCATTTTGGGAGGCATATATTGAAGGTAGGCATGGTGGAGCAGCCAAGCAGGTTGGCTGGGTTTGGAAGATATTTGGATTGAGATTAACTGGCTATCATATAATGCTTTTTGGTGTGACTATTCCGCTTTTTTTACTTCTGCCGATCATTGCTTATGGCTATGATACTAAGCTGTTAGCCACTGTAGCTTGTGGATATTTGATTGGAATAATAATTGAAGACTTTCTCTGGTTTGTGGTGAATCCGGCCTATCCATTCAGGCAATTTCGGGCTGATAAGGTATGGTGGTACCCCTGGATCAAGTTTGGTCGTTGGAGAATGCCTTTGATTTATCCCGTGGCTCTGGCTCTGGCTTTGATTATCTGGGGAATGTGGTTGCGTTAAACACGTGGAAAGGGGGGAAGCAACACTCTTTTTTTATTGTGAGAAATATGGTAAAGTTTTAATATATTATTAGGAAAGAAGACTATATAATAACTATTTTGGCAATAATAAATTAAATAATATATGAATAAGACAGGCTCAATAATCATAAAAGAAACGTTGATAAAAAATATAACCATCATTGTTTTGGGTGTGTTGTTTTTTTCAACAATCAAAGGGTCGCTTAATGACATAAATTCATCAAATATTAGTGACCTTTTACTTATAACAAGTATATTGCTTGTGACTGTCTGTTTTGCTAATTTTACATTTTCATACAAACATTCTAAATTCAGGGCTAGGCTTTTATCGCACATAACCACTTCTATATTCATGGTATTGATACTATTTCTATTGGAGGTTATGGTTATATCTATTGGCATTGTATATTCTTCAATATATGAATTAATTTTTACATTCTCATTATTACTTTATATAGGTGTTGCGTTGTTTGATTTTTGGGATGCAATGCGCCTAGCTGAGTCATAAGAAAATTTAATGAAAAAAGAAGGCTACTTAATTGCCATATATGGCATAAATAATCTGGGAAAAACAACTCAAGCCAAAAAACTGGTTGAATTTTTGAATAAAAATAACTGGGCGGCTGACTATGTAAAATATCCAGTTTATAGGACAAAACCTTCTGGCACAATTATCAATCAGGTACTGAGGAAGGATTTGGAACAAAACATCACAGAAGAAGAATTTCAAATGTGGTACACAATTAACCGTTTTCAATATGAGCCGATAATCCTAAAAAAGATGGAACAAGGCCATATAGTAGTGGCCGAAGACTATATCGGAACAGGAGTGGCCTGGGGAGCGACAAAAGGTGCAAACATGGATTGGCTGGTTGATATAAATAAACCATTGAGACAAGAAGATCTGGCGATATTATTTGATGGGGAGAGATTTATTGACGGAAAAGAAAAGAAACACATTCATGAACAGGATGATGTTTTGATGGCGCGTTGTAGGAAATGGCATCAAAAATTATCAGAAATGAATGGCTGGAAAGTTGTAAATGCCAATCAAAGAATTGATGAAGTACACGAAGATGTCTTGGAAATTGTTTCACAGTTTTTAAGAGGCAGTAATATTTGGAAGGAGAAATAGCTTATGAAACTAGAATCGGTCATTGGTCTGGAGATACATGTACAGCTCAAGACAAAGAGCAAAATGTTTTGCAGTTGTGATAACCAAAGTGAGGGAGTCGCACCCAATACAAATATCTGCCCGGTTTGTACAGGACAGCCGGGAACATTACCTGTGTTAAATGATAGCGCACTAAGGTGGGGCATAAAAACGGCCATGGCTTTGAATTGCATGATTCCTAGTAAAACAAAATTTGATAGAAAGAACTACTTTTATCCTGACCTGCCAAAGGGCTATCAAATATCCCAGTACGATATGCCCATAGCACAAAATGGTTTCTTTATAATAAATGTTGGTGAAAAAAAGATTAAGGTAGGTATTATCAGGGCACATCTGGAGGAAGATGCCGCGAAGCTTGTCCATCCTGTGGGCAGTAAGCATAGCTCAGTAGACTTTAATAGAAGCGGGACCCCATTGTTAGAAATAGTCTCTGAACCTGACTTAAGAGAGCCCCATGAAGCATATGTCTTTCTCAAGGAATTAAGGCTTCTAATGCGATATTTAGATGTTTCTGACGCTGATATGGAGAAAGGACACCTTAGATGTGATGCTAATATTTCGTTGAGACCGGAAGGCGATGTGAAGCTATTTAGTAAAACAGAGATTAAGAACCTAAACTCATTTCGCTCAGTTGAGCAGGCTCTGGCCTATGAGATTAAACGGCAAACAAAACTCTGGTCAGCCAAGAAGATACCAAAGTTTGAGACTACACGAGGTTGGGATGAAAAGAAGCTTGAAACTGTTGAGCAGAGAAGCAAAGAAGGAGAAGCAGATTATCGTTATTTTCCAGAGCCTGATATTCCGCCGATTGATTTATCAAAGGACTTGATAGAGCGCATCAAAGCGCGACTGCCTGAATTACCTGCGCAAAGGCGTATCCGTTTCAAAGATAACTATGCTCTGAACGACAAAGAAATAGACTTCATTATAAACCACAAAGAATTGGCTGATTTTGTTGAAGGAGTAATATCCGAATTGAGGGCTTGGTTTTTGGCTGAGAAGCCTAAAGAACGAGGCAAAGAATTCTATGAGCAAAGAGATAAAATCACACATTTAGCGGCCAGTTGGATTATCAACAAGCTTATTAAGCTGATTTATGATAGTAAAACAACCATAGAAGAAACAAAGATTACCCAAGAAAATTTTGCAGAATTCATAAAGTTAATCTGGGAGGAAAGAATCAACTCAAGGAATGCTCAAGAGGTATTGAAAGTCATGTTTGATTCCGGAAAGGACCCGTCTGACATTATAGAAGAAAAGGATTTATGGCAGTTAGGCACTACTGAAGACATTGAGGCAGTTGCTGAAAAAGTAATTATGGAAAACCCAATACCAGTGAAACAATACAAAGAAGGCAAAATAGAAACATTACAGTTTTTGATTGGTCAAGTGATGAAAGCCACACGTGGTCGGGCTAATCCCGATGTAGTTAACCATGTATTAATACATAAGCTAAAATAATATGGGAAAAGAAGCACCAGGAGGTCATGAGGAATTATTAGAAGGCAGAGTATCAAATGCTTTTGGAGAAGAGGGAAGTGAAATGACTAAAGAGGAGCTAGATAGAGTAACTCGAAGTCAACATGACAAGAAAACTGGAAAAAAGCCAGATGGGAGTGTAGATGGTATCCCTCTGACTATAGAATCAGAGAAGAAAGCAAAGAGAGAATAACTGTTATAGAAAATTGTTAATTATAACTAGTAGGACTTCCAT
>JAHIZJ010000095.1 GCA_018814765.1 Patescibacteria group bacterium | reverse complement strand
TACTGACGATCTTGATTTAGCTCGAACCATCGCTTTCGTTTCAGTTGGTATCGACTCTCTGCTTTATGTCTTTAGCTGTAGATCGCTTCGTACATCTATCTTTAAAAAGAATCCATTCTCCAATATTTATTTAATTATTGCGATTGCGGCCGGGGCTGCGCTTCAATTGATGGCAGTCTACCTACCGTTTTTCCAAAATATTTTAAAAACAGTTCCTCTGACGTGGGCACACTGGGGTTTCATAGGGCTGGCAGTGGCTCTGGTAATTATATTAATCGAGCTGATCAAATACATATTTATAGTTAGGGGACGACATGAGGCGCAATAATGTTTTAACCTGGATAGCGCTGGGTTCGTTAGCTGTACTAGTAGGCATTGAATTACTAACTCACTATGATACATGGCCACGACAAGTGGCTTTATCTTTTACCAGTATAATAGGCGGTGGAATTTATCTGCTTGTTTTTGTTAAACTTAGACGGCAACAAATAGTTATTCCTTGGATAGCTGCCTGGTTAGTGGCTCTGGGCATCTGGTTCGATGCGGCTGGGAATTTTGCAGGTCTTTATGGACGCATTCTCTGGTGGGATAAGCCTGCTCATTGTGTATCATCTATGGCTGTAACAGCCGTGTTTTGGTTTATCATCGTAAGACTTAATCAACAAGGTAGAATTCGACTATCCAGTTGGTTGATTAACCTTTTTTCTGTTAGCTTAACAATGTTGATTTCCTCTATTTACGAAGTTACAGAATTAATAGGCGACTCCTTTTGGCCAACAAATAGAATAACTGACTTATATGATAGTGCCGATGATCTGATGTGGAATCTTCTAGGTGCGATATTTATTGTCTTAATTTGCCAATTGGTAAAGAACAAGAAAACGAAAACACCTTTTGACAAAGAGTCGTGAAATCGTTATAATTGGGAGTAGATTGAAGAATATATTATGATAAATATTGTTATTTCTGATATTCCCAAATATTTAAAAAAAGAGGTGCTGCTTAAGGGCTGGGTATTTAATGTACGTTCGTCAGGCAGTGTCTTTTTTTTACAGTTTCGTGATGGTTCGGGCAGACTACAAGCGATTGTATCCAAAAAAGAGGTTCCTGCACAAATCTGGGAAGCATGTGAAAAATTGACTGGAGAAAGTTCAGTTGAGCTTAGTGGGACCGTAAAAGAAGAGCCACGTTCGCCTTATGGCTATGAAATGGCCGTAAAAAGCCTAAAAATCATCCATATTGCCGATTCATACCCTATTTCTAAAAAGGAGCATGGAACTGAGTTTTTAATGGATAATAGACATTTATGGTTGCGTTCTCCTCGCCAAATTGCCATTTTAAAGGTTCGTGATGAGGTTATCTGGCAGATGCGTAAATTTTTTAAAGACAAAGGATTCATCCTGACTGATTCTCCTATATTGACACCTACTTCATGTGAAGGAACCACAACTCTTTTCAAAACAGACTATTTTGACACTCAGGCTTATTTAGCTCAAACGGGCCAATTGTATATCGAAGCAACAGCGGCGGCCTTAGGTAGAGTATATGACTTTGGTCCAACCTTTCGAGCAGAAAAGTCAAAAACCCGCCGTCATCTGACTGAGTTTTGGATGTTAGACGCTGAGGCAGCTTTTGTAGAGTTTGAGGAAAACTTAAATATTCAGGAAGAGTTGGTTAGTTATGTTGTCCAAAATGTTCTGATTGAGAAAAAGGACGAGCTGGAATTATTAGAACGAGACACGGCAATCCTAAAAAAAGTGAAACCGCCATTTCATCGAATGAAATATAGTGAGGCAGTTACTAAATTACAGAAAGCCGGTTATGAAATTTCAGAAAATGATGACTTGGGTGGTGATGAGGAAACAGCGCTGTCCAAGGACTTGGACAAACCGGTTTTCATAACACACTATCCGTCTAAGATAAAATCATTTTATATGAAGCCCGACCCTGAAAATCCTAACCTAGTTTTAAACAATGACATGATTGCTCCGGAGGGCTACGGAGAGCTTGTTGGAGGTTCTCAGAGGATTGATGATCTGGCAACGTTGGAAAAGAAACTCAAAGAGTTCAAGCTACCGCGTAAAGACTTTGAATGGTACTTGGACTTACGCCGTTATGGCTCATTTCCGCATTCAGGCTTTGGTATCGGACTTGAAAGGACTGTGGGCTGGATTTGCGGAGTGAAGCACGTCAGAGAAACAATCCCATTCCCCAGATTAATAAATCGATTAAATCCATAAATGGATAAATTAAAAATTATAAACAATCATTTTACATTGAAAAATTTACATTTTAAATTAATTTAATGTCCAGAGTATTTACAAGTCAAGCAAATAAACTAATAGGCAAATCTGCAGTGTTTTCTGGCTGGGCTCAGACTGTCCGACGCATGGGTAAGCTGGTGTTTATTAATCTGCGAGACAAAGATGGCTTACTTCAGATAACTTGCTCACCTGATATTGAAAAGACGTATGAAACGGCCAGGAAAGTCAGGCCGGAATTTGTTATCCAGGTTAAGGGCAAAATAGTGGAACGGGATCAAAAGAACATTAACCCTGATATGGCCACGGGCAAAGTAGAGGTGTCTGTGGAAAAATTAACTATAATCAGTGAGTCTGAAACCCCGCCTTTTGAGATAGTTAATGAAGAGCGACAGGCGAGCGAAGAAATAAGACTGCAATATCGTTATTTAGATTTACGCCACGAGAGAATGAAGCAAAACTTGGTTGTCCGACATCAAGCCATTCACTTCATTCGTAACTATCTGAATAATGAAGGGTTTATCGAAATACAAACACCAATTTTATCAAAATCAACCCCAGAAGGAGCACGTGATTATCTAGTTCCTTCACGGATTCATAAGGGTAAATTTTTCGCGCTACCTCAGTCACCCCAGCAGTATAAACAACTTTTAATGGTAGCCGGGTTTGAACGATACTTTCAGATAGCTCCTTGTTTTAGAGATGAAGCGGCTAGGGCTGATCGGAGTCCCGGAGAGTTTTATCAGATTGACATTGAGATGGCTTTCGTTGAGCAAGAAGATATTTTAAAATTAAGTGAAAATCTTTTTTCAGCAATGATCAAAGAGGTTTTTCCAAATAAAAAAATACCACAGACACCCTGGCCTCGCCTAACCCATGCGGAAGTCATGAAAAAATATGGGACTGACAAACCTGATTTACGCAAGGACAAGAAGGACAAGGACGAGCTGGCCTTTGCGTGGATAATTGACTTCCCACTTTTTACAAAACAATCCCAAGAAGACTACTTTCATGGATCGGGGAATAAGCTAGCTCCTTCACATCACATGTTCACAGCTCCAAAGAAAGAGGATATACCACTATTAGAATCTAGCCCCGAGCAGGTCAGGGCATATCAGCACGATTTGGTACTCAATGGCTTTGAAGTGGGCGGTGGCAGTATTAGGATCCACCAACCGGAAATACAAAACAAGGTATTCGATATAATTGGATTTTCTAAAGATCAAAAGAAGCAATTCCGGCATCTCATGACAGCATTTAAATATGGCGTTCCTCCGCATGGCGGCATTGCTCCGGGGGTTGAAAGAATTTTAATGGCTATAATGGGTGAAAAAAGTGTTAAAGAAATAATGGCTTTTCCGATGACTGGTGAAGCGCGAGATCCAATGATGGGCGCACCTTCAAAAGTAGCCCCAGCCCAGCTAAGAGAACTAGGAATTAAAATAGATAAAGAGGATAAATGAGACTCTCACCTCTACAAAAATTTATCTTAGTTGAGGTTTACGCAAACCGTAATAAAAAAACTCATCGTAAATTATTTAATCGGTTCTATCAAGCACAAAAAAAACGCCCCAAGCCGTATGATATACAAAATATTATTACCAAAAGTATCGAAAGATTAATCGATCGAGAACTACTGATGGGCTATGGCCGGCGTACATCGCGCAAATGGTTCATCGATGAAGTAAACTTAACCAACCTGGGTCGGCGTATAGCCAAAACATTACTTGGTGAACAGCAAACGTTACCTTTTAATAAAAGGAGAAAAAAATAATGCATAACTTACGAAAAATTATTTACCTAATTGTGGCAGTAGTTTTAATGGTACCGGCTGGAGTATTGGCCGATGGTATAATCGTGCCACCTTTTGATTATATGGTATATGAAACCGATCAGAAGGCTGTTATTTTTTATGAAGATGGTGTGGAAATAATGGTTGTGTCTATTTCATTTGAAGGCGACGCTGATGACTTTGGCTGGCTAATACCGGTACCTAGTCAGCCGACAGTAGCCAAGTCATCGGATGAACTTTTTGTCTCACTCCAGGATATCACTACCGAATATTATGATGGTGGATTTTCATCAAGTTACCATGAAGGTGTGTTGAGCGATGACATTAAATCAAGTGTGACTATCATTGAAACTCAAAACATTGACTATTATGAAGTGACAACGCTTCAAGCGAGCGATTCAGATGCATTGTCGGGGTGGCTTGAAGAAAACGAGTATAATTTCCCCTCTGGGGCAAGCTCAGTCCTGACTGACTACATTGATAATAGCTGGTATTTTGTGGCCATGAAAATAAACGCCCAAGAATTAAATAGTCTGGCAGAACAAGACTTGATGACCGGTCATGCAACGCCAATTGAAATAAAATTTGCCAGCGATAAGATTGTTTACCCGTTAAAAATTTCCGGAGCTATGGCATATTTTAATCAAGATGACTCTAAGCCCGGATCTTTGCCTAGTTATAAAGAAGGAAAAACCGGCAGAAGCATCTCTTTGAAGGCTAATGATGTGCTGTATAACTCTTTAGCTAATAACTTCAATTCACAGTCTGGTTCGATAGCGTTTTGGATAAAAGACGCAGACTTATCTACTCCAAGAGAAAATCACGAATTTATTAGTATTGTAGATAGTTTAGATAAAAATATACTTCAACTTCGATCCAGTGGTGAATATCTGCAATTTATTACTACTGCCGCTACAGGGGAGGTATTATATTGGCAAGCTGATACAAATTCTTCTTCTGCAGAAGATTGGCATCACATTGCGTATACTTGGAACGTTAATGAGGCACCCATGATATATTTTGATGGACAGGCAGTTGTTACTAAGTCTACTAGCTCAGATATTGAAGTCATGCCGGTTAATGCTATTAACCCCACTTCGTCCGGTTCAATCTATATAGGTCAGCCAATAAAAGCTTCTCCTGCATACCCAATAGACGGTTTAATCGACGAATTAGTATTTTTCCAAGCTCCATTAACGTCAGAGCAGATAAGTCGAAGCTATCAGCTGGGATCATACGAGCTATATGATTCTTTACTTTGGTCAGCTTCATTTGAAAATAATCTAACTTATACACGAAGAGATGGTACATCTGACAGTCTAATATATTTTCGTGAAGCAGTTGAGTCATTATATACTCCACCCAGTAGCGTTAATCTATTGCTATATGTGATTACAGATCATAAACAATCTCTACCTGGGTTTACTAATTCATATGCCGGTTGGCTGAGTAAAAAGGAGGCTGAAGAATTAGCCTATAACGATCAAATGCAACCTTGGATTTTACCCACAAAGAAAAAATATTTTCTGACAAAATTTACGCGCTATATGAATGTTAGTGAAATGAAAAACGACTTGATATTCCGACAGGCAAGTGACGACTCAGTGGTAAATGCGCCTGAGCCTATTGATGATACTCGGCGCCTGAACTTCAATGTAGTGATGCTGACTGGTTCATTTTTGACCGCAGGGTTATTGGTGGTCATTACCTATCTTCTGAACAAAAAAGAGAAAAACATTCCTCCGAAAAAAAAGATAAAATAAATAGATTGAATAATTAAACATAAAAAAATGGCCAACAATGTTCTAGCCAATGCTCCAAAAACTTTTGCCAAGCGAAGCAATACTTCGACCTTGGTGGTCATACTGATAGTAATACTGACTATTGTGTTAGTGTTGTTTGGTGAACGTGCTTTTACTGACCTGAACAGAAGCTTCAATCCTGAGTATCAGGGCTGTAGAGGCAGTTACTATGAGCCGGCTGTCTTGTATGAAAGTATTTCAAGAGTCAATGAATCAGCTAGATGTGACACAAGCAGCTATCGTGTATCTGAGCTTCTTCTACACAGCGCTCTAGCCATACCCATTCTGCTGGGTGCAATAATTCTATATTTCTTTACTCACTTAAGAAGAAGCGGGCAAAAAGCCTATCGGGGACTCACCTGGGCCTATTTGATTTTTGCTTTGTGGATGCTGGTGCGGTTAGTTATTGAATTAGCCTCGTTCTTAGTAATTCAGCAAAAAACATTGGGTGTTTACATAGTCTTTTTTGTACTTATTCTAGTACTGACAGGTCTGGTTATCTTTCTTCAAAAAAAGAGGTCAGTTGAATAATAAATAATCTTAACAAAAGTTATGTACGAAATAAAAAAAATAAATGCCGTTTCCCTTGCTTTGATATGTGGCTGGATTACTGCTCTACTCTCAATAATCTATTTAATCTTCATTCTCCTGGTAAGTGGAGGATTTTGGTTTTATGGCACTTCGCCAACAGAGCTGGTTAGGTTCTTGCCTTTTGCTGTAATAGCCGGATATATTGCTGGTTTTATTGTTGGTGCTCTGGTGGCACTTTTATACAATCTATGGGCTCAATGGGTATCCGGAATAAAAATTGATATTCATCAGATAATGGAAGCCCCAGAACAGACTACGGCAAACAAAAAAGGTCGTACTAAGAATTAAACGAAAAATTTATGGCAGTACCAAAAAAGACGTTATCGTATTTAGACAAAAATAAAATAAAATACGAAGTTGTGGAACACAAAACAGTGTTTACTGCCTATGATTTGGCACAGACACTTAAAATGAAACTGCCAGAAATAGCCAAAACTTTGCTGGTGAAAGTAGATAAGAACTTAGCGCTAACCGTTATTCCGGCTTCGCTGCGGCTAGACTTCGCTAGTCTAAAAAAAATTGCTAAAGCGAAAAAGGTGAGTATTCCAAAAGAAAATGTTATGAAAACCAAACTGAAAATCAAACCAGGTGCTATCACACCTTTTGGCCAGCTCTACAAAATACCAGTTTATTTGGATTCAGCACTCAAGAGACAGAGTAAAATCCTTGTTGGATCGGGCAGCTTCGAAGAGTCGATTAAGATGACCCCGGCTGGTTTGATAAAACTAGAAGAACCTACTATTGGAAAAATCTCAAAGAAAAAATAAGTTTAAACTTACGCGTACGCGACTTAGCTGTCTGGGCAAAGCCCATCCATTAAGTAGCTTTGGTCAATTTCTTCGTTAAAACCTACGGTTTGGCCTCGTCGTAGTTATACTACGCCTTCGACCAAATCCTCGATTTTGCCTCGAACTTAACCAAACGCGTATGTTTAAAAAGATAGAAAGTTAAAAACCAAATGTATAAAATCAGACTTGAGCAATTTGAAGGACCTCTCGATCTTCTGTTGAAAATGATAGAGGAAGAGAAGCTTGATATTACAACTGTTTCATTGGCTAGGGTTACAGATCAGTTTTTAGCATACTTGGAACAATTAGAAGAAATCAGAGCTGAAGAGCTGGCAGATTTTTTAGTTGTAGCGGCAAAATTATTACTAATAAAATCAAAATCACTTTTACCAATCTATGAGCCAGAGGAAGAGGAAGTGGATCTGGAAAAGCAATTAAAAATATACAAAGAATATTTAGAAGCTTCAAAGAAAGTACAACAAATAATCAAAAAGAAAAAATATACTTATATACGAGAGGTCAAGCAATCTTTCCTTGAACCGATCTTCTGTCCGCCGCCAAATTTGGATGCAAGCGGTCTGAAAAATATCATGCTTGAAGTATTAAGAAAACTTGAGCCACTGGTTACCCTGCCCGAAACAGTTATCGAAAGGGCTATTTCAATACAGGAAAAGATTAATCAAATAAAAAACCTTATTGGTACTGATTCAAAGTTGAATTTTAAATCATTAATGAAGAATGCAGAAACCAGAACTGAAATCATAGTCACTTTTTTGGCTCTATTGGAGTTAATTAAACAAGAAAATGTCCTAGTTGTTCAAGAAAGCATATTTGAAGATATAACCATTAATAATTATCAGAAAAATGTTATTGAAGAATAAAATAGAGAGTTTGTTATTTGTTACAAGTAAACCATTAAGCCAGAATAAGATTGCTGAGATTCTTAAGGCTGAGACAGCTGAGGTTAATGCAGCAGTCCAGGAGTTAAAAGAAGACTACAACAATCAATCAAGGGGTATTCAATTAATGACCCTGAACACCAAGGTGCAGTTCGTAACTAATTCAGACAATAGGGCCATTGTAGAAAAATTTTTGAAAGAAGAACAATTAGGCGAACTAACCAAGCCAGGCCTGGAAACTCTTACAATAATTGCCTACAGAGGTCCCATTACAAAGCCCGAATTAGAACAGATCAGGGGGGTTAATTGTAGTATGATTTTACGAAATCTAATGATCAAGGGACTGGTTGAAAGCCAAGACGATAAAAAGATTATGCAGACAATATATAGTGTGACATTTGATTTTGTGCGCTATTTGGGAATAAATGAAGTAAAAGAGCTACCTGAATATGACAAGCTATCTCAGCATGAAACACTTGAAAAAGTATTATCAATAAAACCAGAGGAGCAGGAAGGATAATGTATACCTCTTTACTCATTGGAATGTTTCTGATAAGTCAGCTTTTACCGCTGGATTATCTGTCTCATGATCTAACCTACCAACTTGACGCATCAAATCAGGCTACCATTACCACTACAATTTTAGATACTGGTTTAATCGAACAACCACCACGCCCGGAAAAAATGTCACAAAGCTTGGGTATAGAAACAACTGCAAAGTCCGCACTAGTTTTAGACCCCGATAGTCATACTATATTGTTTCAAAAAGATCCAGTTGCGATAAGACCAATCGCCAGTATTACTAAATTAATGACCGCCTTGGTTTTTTTAGAAAACAATCCGGGCTGGGAAACGGAAATTGAAATCATTAAAGCAGACCAAGCTTCATCTGGCAATGTTGATCTTAAAGTAGGGGATAAGGTGACGGTGAGTGATCTTTTTTATTCCAGCCTAGTCGGATCCGCGAATAACGCTACTGAAGCGCTGGTTCGTTCTACTGAACTGAGCCGGGATCAGTTTATCGAGATAATGAATCAGCGAGCCCAAGCAATGGGCTTAGATCAAACTGTGTTTGAAGACTTGACAGGCCTTAGTGCAAACAACTTATCAAGTGCTAAAGATATTGCCAGGTTAGCAAGTTTTGCCTTCAACAATTCTGATATTAACGGAGTTACTGTATTTCCAGAATATGAGTTTAAAACAATAAATACAAAACGTAGTATTAAGGTGACAAATACTAACAAACTATTCGGAAGTCTTATGTCCATTAACGGTGCTAAAACAGGTTTTACTAATGAGGCGGGTTATTGCATGGTTCTAAGATCAAAGGGCAATGGAGGTCATCAGGTGATATCGGTAGTTTTAGGTTCTGATAGTTCGGACGAACGTTTTCAGGAAATAAAAGGATTAGTATCCTGGGCATTTGAAAATTGGAGTTGGCTAAACAATTAAAAGGAGGGCACTTTTTTGAAGATAATCCAGTAGAAAGTCGTTATTGTTGCTAAGGGCATTTATTTATGAATCTCGAATTTCGAATTACGAAATAAATATGAATTATTCAATGTTCACAATTTTAAACACCCTTTGAACATCACTTAACGATGAGTAGTGTTTTGAGCATTATTATTTCGATATTAGACTTTCCTTCGAAACTCGGATTTCGATATTCGATACTTAGTTATACTGCAAGCAATAATTATGCGAAATAGATCAAATTTAAAGGAGGAGATGCTTAATAAAATCAGCAAATCATGGTATGTTTAATATAGAATGGGCAGAAATTTTCAGTGGATTTTCACCAGAGATTGCGGTTCTGATTATCGCTATGATACCAATAGCAGAGCTTAGGGCTGCTATTCCAATCGGTATAACTGTCTTTGACTTACCGGTAATAACCACGTTCATTTACGCATTTATAGGTAATCTCATTCCTGTCGTAATAATTTTATTGTGTCTAGAACCAGTTTCACGGTGGCTAATGATTCATTCAAAAACTTTCCAAAGATTTTTAAACTGGTTGTTTGATCGAACCAGAAAGAAGCATAGTGAAAAATTTGAACGCTATGGAGCTCTGGCACTAATATCCTTTGTAGCCATTCCGTTGCCTATTACCGGTGGATGGACGGGTAGTTTAGCTGCCTTTCTGTTCGGTATACCATTTAGGAAAGCGTTGCCATTGATAATGGTTGGGGTGGCGTTTGCTGGAGCTATAGTAACAATACTAAGCGTAGGACTAGATAATATTTTTTAAACCGATGAAACAGAAAACAATAATAATCGCCAACTGGAAGATGAATTTTGAGCCCAATATTGAGGCTGGATTAGCCGAGAAATTTGTTTCAGGATTAACTCGGTTGGCCAATGATGTGGAGATTGTTCTATGTCCCAGTCATGTAGGTTTGCATCAGGTAAATCAATTCATTAAAAAATCCAATCTGGTTTTAGGAGCACAGAATATGTCTTGGGTTCGCCAGGGGGCCTTTACCGGAGAAATATCAGCGGAAATGTTGGATGATGTTGGGGCAAAATATTGTATAATAGGACATTCTGATAGACGAATTAAACTTGGTGAAACCGATAAAATGGTAAACCAAAAAGTACTATGTGCGTTAGTTGATGATGTCTTGCCAATTATATGTGTTGGGGAAACCTACAATGAAAGGTCAGAGGGTAAAAAGGAAATAGTTGTTCAGCGACAATTAGAGGCTGCGCTAAAAAATGTTTCAGGCCAAAAACCTATTGTGATAACATATGAGCCTGTTTGGGCTATTAGTCCTGGCGGTCCAGCAATGCCAGATGACATACAGCCGATGATAGAGTTGATTTATCAGTCATTGATTGACTATTTTCCGTTAGAGCTGGTAGAAGAAAACTTCCGGATTATTTATGGTGGTAGTGTTGATGGAAGTAATGTCTCTGGTTTTCTGGAGCTGGACAAGGTAAGCGGAGCCTTAGTGGGAGCGGCAAGTTTATCATATGACAAGTTTAAAACTATTATTGAACAAGCTAAAAAAAATACATGTTGATTACATCTGATTTTATTATCGAAAAAGCCAAAAAAGAAAACTATGGAATTGGTTGCTTTATTAATTATAATTTAGAGACTGTTTTAGCCACTGCCCAGGCAGCAGTTGAAATGCGCTCACCAATTATTATCGGTATCTCTGAATTTACTATTGCCTATACCGGAGTACATACTATTGCCAAGATTGTAAAAAGCATAGCTGAAAATCAGGCTGTCAGCATACCCATAGCTTTACATTTGGATCATGGTCGAAGTTTGGAATCTGTAAAAGCTGCCTTAGAAGCCGGCTTCACTTCAATACAAATAGATGGGTCTCATTTACCATTTGAAAAGAATATTGATTTGACACAGAAAGTAATTCGACACTGTCATCAAAAAAAGATATGGGTTGAGGGAGAGCTGGGGGCTATTTATGGTGGTCATGGTGATTCGGGAGTGTTCAAAGGCGATGTTCCACTGGTAAAACCAGAAGAAGTGTTGGAATATATTGAACAAACCGAGGTAGATATGTTGGCTCCAGCCTTAGGAACCATCCATGGAAAGTTCAAAAATGAAAAAATCCACTTTGATTTAATTAAAAAAATAAAGTTAGTAACGGACATTCCATTGGTACTACATGGCGCCTCTGGATTACCTAATGATGAAATTACCAGGGCGGTCAAGGAGGGGGTAACCAAGGTGAATATAGGTACTGAAACTAAAAACCTGTTTGTTGACTCTATAAAAGATACTCTAAAGAAGCACCCAGAGGTGAATGGTCCAAGAAGTCTGATGACCCCGACCGTCGAAGCGATAAAAAAAATGATTAAAGAAAAGATAAAAATGTTAGGTTCAGCCAATAAAATATAAATCCATGATCAGAAACGAAAAAACTGAAGGCTTTACTTTAATTGAATTATTGGTAGTAATTTCCATTATAAGTTTATTGGCAGTGATTGCTTTGGTTGCGCTAACCGGAACACGGGCTGATGCGCGTGATGCCAAACGAAGAGCTGACATTGTCACTATGCAATCTGCCCTGGCTCTATACTATTCTGAAAATAATGATTATCCGGGTAACGTTGACCCTGTTATGTGTCAAGTGGTTAAACCGGGCCTACCACCCGTATATGCATGCTTTGCTACATTTGCGAGTGGTGCTGATCCTTGGTGGATCCCCGGATTAGAAGGTTATATGTCACCACCACCGCAGGATCCCGGTGGACACACCTATGACTGGGAAGATGATTATTTGTATTTAAAGGACTTTGGTGAGAATGGTGGAGCCGGTCCTATATTCCATGATTATGTTCTTATGTACAGGCTAGAAAACACAACGGAAGATCAACAAGAAGATGATTGCAATATTGGATATGTCATCCTGGTCGGGGTAGATGACGGAACCCAACATAAATGGACCACACGATGTCCTGACTAATAAATTCTTATGAAAAAATATCTATCAAATTCTGGCTTTACGTTAATTGAATTACTTGTAGTAGTGTCTATGATGGTATTTTTGACCGCCGCAATAGTCGTGTACTTAAAACCGACTCAAGCTGAGGCGAGAGACTCAAAGCGTAAAGCAGACATGGCCATTATCCAATCCGCCTTAAACCTATATTTTGAAAGCAATGGTGAGTATCCTTCTACCAGTGAGGGTTATGAGAGTTGTTTTGAAGTAGAGTTGGGTGGAATAGAAGGAGGTGTTGTTTGTTCATCTTATGGGACGGATCCGGTTTACTGGATACCAGGTATAAATGATTTTATGTCACCGCCCCCTCGAGATCCAGGTAAACATGCCAATCCTGACCATGATGCATACTATTATATGAGAGATGTCGCCTCCCAGACAGGTCAGCCACACTCCTATGTTCTATTTTTTATGTTGGAAAATGGTGAGCAGGATAATGTTTGTGATATGGCAGCCTTTAAGTTCCCGCCAGAGGTATTAGCTAGCTATAACTGGTCAACTCGTTGCCCGGATTAAAGTAATAATTCATAATTAACAATTCAGAATTAATAATTTATAAACATTATGAAAAAGCCAGAGAAAATAAGAGTCGCAATAAATGGTTTTGGTCGGATTGGCCGAACTACATTTAAAGCAATTTTATCTAAATCAAATCTACAAGTTGTAGCGATAAATGATTTAACTGAACCGGACACTTTAGCACATTTATTACAGCACGATACTAGCTATCGACTGTATAATAAGAAAATTAAAGCTCGCCAAGGGGCTGTGGTAGTAGACGGAAAGTCATATCGTGTATTTGCTCAAAAAGATCCAGCCAAACTTCCTTGGAAGAAGTTACGTGTTGATGTGGTCTTGGAGTGTACCGGAAGATTTAGAACCAAAGAGGAGGCTACTAAGCACATAAAGGCAGGAGCCAAGCAGGTAATAATATCAGCTCCAGCCCAGGGCGGAGGAGTACCAACACTTTTACTGGGTGTTAATGAAACAAAATATAAAGGCGAACCGGTGATCAACATGGGCTCTTGTACTACCAACTGTATTGCTCCGGTAATTCAGATAATGTGTGATAAATTTGGAGTTAAGAGTTCATTTATGACAACTGTTCACTCGTATACGGCTGATCAAAACCTGCAGGATGGACCGCATAAAGATTTAAGAAGAGCTCGGGCTGCGGCTGCTAACATTGTTCCGACCACTACAGGGGCAGCTATTGCTACCACAGAAGCTATTCCAGAGCTAAAAAACAGATTTGATGGAATGGCGATTAGAGTCCCAAATGCAGTAGTTTCTATTTCAGATTTTTCAATGTTACTAAAGAAAAAAGTAACCGTTGATCAGATTAACAAGACCCTGATAAATGCTTCTAAGAATTCACAATATAGGGGAATACTTGGAATCTCAGACGATCCTTTGGTTTCTACCGATTATGTGGGAAATGAATTTTCCGGAGTAGTCGATCTCTTACTTACAAAAGTTGTGGATGGCAACCTGGTTAAGATTGTCGTATGGTATGATAATGAATGGGCCTACTCACTGCGCTTGGCTGAGATGTCTGGATATGTAGGGCGGAAGATAAAAGCCAAGAAGCATAATTGACTATTATCCAATATTTAAATACAATGGGCGGGTTAGGGTACCATGTTCTTCGCCTGTATGCCGCTATCGTCTAATGGTTAGGACGCCAGGTTCTCAACCTGGTAATCGGGGTTCGACTCCCCGTAGCGGTACCATCTAATTAGTCATTAGACTGCCTAGTTGTTTTCATTTGACAAAAAAGCAAAATAACATTAAAGTATAAATAATCTGTTAATAATTAATTTAAGGAGACAGATATGTCAAATCATGAAGAAGGTCACGAACCAGCAAAAAGTGGTTTTTCTGGTCTATCATCCAAGTCCAGCTTTTTGGTTGGTCTAGTAGGCGGTATTATGATGCTGTGTACTATTGGTTTTTTCGTAGTACTAAGTATGTACATAGGTGAAACTTCAGACTCAACGAATAACGAGTCAGAGGTAGCAGGCGCAGCGGTGCAAGCCAATGTTAATACTAACACAAACGCTGCTCCAGCAGCCCCCACAAAAGTAGATTTTAATGTAACGGATAATGATTATATTCGAGGAAATCCTGACGCTAAGATTACTTTAGTTGAGTACTCTGACTATCAATGCCCTTACTGCTCATCATTTCATAAAACTGGCAAGCAATTAATCGAGAATTATCCTGATGATGTGCGCTGGGTGTATCGTCATTTCCCACTTGACTCACTCCATCCTGAAGCACGATCTGCAGCTATTGCCGCAGAATGTATTGCTGAGCAGAAAGGTGACGAAGGTTTCTGGGAATACACAGATGCTTTATATGAAAACCAGTCTGATATAGGAACAAGGGCTGATGAGCTGTTTGAAGAGCTAGCCCAAGAAGTGGGTGCAAATTTGGCTACATTTAAGGATTGTTTTAGTTCAGAGAAAACAGCCGACGCCGTTGATGAAGACTATCAATCAGGCTTAGAGTCCGGTGTTCGCGGTACTCCGGGAAATTATCTTAATGGCGTATCGTTGGGAGGCGCTGTGCCCTATGGTCAGCTAGAAAGCGCAGTCAAACAACTTCAATAATAAAAAAGAGTATGGGCGCTCTCAAGGGGCGCTCATATTTTTATAGAGAATTATATTTATGAGAAAAGATAATAACAAGCGCGAAAAGAGCCCGCGTCAATGGTTTTATCGTTGGTGGGTTATTGGAACAATAGTAGTGTTTGTTGTGATAGTTGTGGTTGTATCACCTTGGGCTATCCGGTCTATTTTATTTGATGGAAAAACTCCTTCGGAGATATTGTCAATTCAAAACAAAGGATTTGATGCTGATGAATTAATTATGTCAGAGCCTAAGTCAGTTGAGATAGATAATACGCCCAGTCTAGGAGATGAAACCGCTGAAGTTGTTATTGTTGAGTTTTTAGATTTTACCAACCCTCAATCGCGGGAAGTGTCTCAAACAATACGAGACGTAGTGTCGGAATATGGTAGTCTGGTTAAGCTGGTCCACAGAGACTTTCCCGATCCAAACAATGAGTTGTCTATTAAATTAGCTGAAGCTGCTCACTGTGCCGATGAACAGGGATATTTTTGGTTAGTAAGAGATCGTATTTTTGTAAACCAAAATATCAAGACTGATGAGCAGATAAAGGAGTTTATTAAAACCATTGGCTTGGACTTGGGTGTGTTTACCGAGTGTTACAATTCCAGAAGTTATCGAGAGATAGTATTGAACGACTATCAAAATGGTTTAGAAATAGGGGTAAGTGAGACCCCAACATTCTTTTTTAATGGTCGGATGGTCGAGGGCTTAATGAAGCATGATGATTTTTATGAAGTTTTAGAATTGTTTTTACCGGGAGTATATCCTGAGTATCCCGCTGATGAAGTTGATTATAGCTTCCAGTAAACTGACAGAAACATAAAAATACACTAATCTTAGGGCAATAATATACTTATCAACAGACTTATACACTAGAAAATAGGGCTTCTTAACAAACCATCAACTTGTCATAATAAGCGCATGAGTTACGATTAATGCGCTATGAAAGTAAAGGTTAAATATCACAAATCGCCAGTAAAGGCTAATATTCTTCCAGAGTCTCGCTATGTTTGCCCGTGGTGTTGGGAAATATCTGAGCGGGCGGGTCGTTGTCAGTGTGGCGCCGAGCTAGAAAAAGAAAGAATGAGAATATTCTTTGAATACGAAACATAAAATATAAGATAATCTGTAGCGTCTTTTATTTAAAGATGTTTTTTTATTTCTCAATGTAGTCTATAATTAGTACTATGATTCCATATTTTACCATTGAAAAGATTGACTTGGGTTTTATTTCAGTCAATGCGTGGGGCATAATGATAGCCTTAGCCTTTTTAGTATCTGTTTGGGTGGCTTATAGGGAGGCTAAAAGAGTGGAATTAAACCCTGAGCGAATTCTTGACTTGGGTATAATTATATTAATTGCCGCGTTTATTGGGGCGCGCATCTTTTACATCTTAAATGAGTGGGAACAATTTAGTAATGATTTCACACAGGCTTATAGAATATGGGAAGGTGGCTTAACAATCTATGGTGGATTTATTGGAGCTATTCTCGGAGCTGTGCTTTATTTAAAAATACACAAATTAGATTTCTGGCGTTATGCTGATGTGCTGGCTTTTGTTCTTCCTTTAGGGATATCAATAGGGCGAATTGGCTGTTTCATGATACATGACCACCTAGGTAGAATCACGACATTACCATGGGGGTTTCAGATGCCCAGTGGAGAGCTGCGTCATGAGACAGCTTTATATGAAATAATTTTTGGGCTAATTCTGTTTATAGTATTTTTAATGTTCCGTAAGAAAGAATTTTTTCTTAAACAATCTGGCAGAACTTTCTTATCATTCTTAGTGTTGTATGGATTGTTTCGTCTTGGATCGGATTTTTTAAGAGCGACTGATCTAAAGATATCTGATCCTATTGTATGGTTGAATCTTCATCCCAGCCAGTGGTTTTCTTTGGGAGCGATTATTCTTGGTTCGATGATATTGTGGTATCGAGCGAGGAGGGTTAGTAATTAAGTAAGCGAATGCACTTCTCCGAAGAATAGTATACATCATTGTCATCCCGGGATCTCAAACAGCATAATCTCTCTGGAGACCCCGGATCCCTGTCCGGGGTGACAGTTAGAAGGGGAAGTTGCTGTTAGCAACTGGGGTGGAATAGTGCTAGACCATTGCCTTACGTTCAACAACAAACCAGCAGGTGGTGTTCCTACTGGAAGTGTTTTATTATCTTGGTAGTTAATCTGCTGGGACCTGGATGGTCTTTGTAGTTCCGCTACCCTTCTTATTAGCATAATGAGGTATGCCTTCAAGTGCGCGTAGCACTTCGAGGGGTATGGCAAAGACAATAGTGTTTGATTGATCTGATGACAAGTCATTGATTGACTGGAGCGAACGCAAATGTAAAGCGCCTGGAGCCTCACCAAGTTTTTTTGCTGCCAAAGCCATGTTATCTGCGGATATAACTTCACCTTCGGCCTTAATAATGACGGCTCTTTTTTCACGTTCTGCTTCAGCCTGTTTGGCAATAGTTCGGCGCATTTCTTCAGGCAGCTCGATATGTTTTAGCTCAACTGCTACGACTTTGATGCCCCAGGGGTCTGTGGCTTGATCTACAATCTCTTGAATCTTTTTTGATACATCATCCCTTTTTGTCAGTAGGTTGTCCAGCTCTGTTTCTCCGACAATATCTCGCATAGTGGTTTGGGCTAGCTGTGAGACAGCATAGTTGAAGTTTTCTACTTCGATAATGGCTGTCTTAGCGTCAGTAACCTTATAATAAAGCACCGCGTTGACTTTAACTGAAACATTATCTCTGGTAATAGCATCTTGATCAGGAACGTCAATTACGACAATACGCATATCAACCTTAATCATAGTCTGAAAAATTGGAAAAACCAAGCGCCACCCGGGATTAGCCACAGAAGAAAAACGTCCCATGGTGAACTTTACACCCCGTTGGTATTGATTTACCTGACGGATTGAAACGATAATAATAACAGCGACGATAATTGCAATGGTTAGTGGCATATTTTTGATTTAACTTATTAGTACGTTTAGTATAGACTAATTTATAGAAAATGTATATTACCTGACCCTCCTACGCTCCTCGATTTACTCGGAGCTACGGAGTGTCCCGCGTGGCGGGATCCCGCCTTCATTGGAATAAAGAAATAGGTAGCGGGACAGGGCTTGGTTATATTACGTTAGTACTATTAATAATCATAATGCTTTATGAAAAGGTGTAGCACTTAGCTTGACAAATACGGGTAAAGTTGATACTTTGGTAGGTCGATTAGTTCCCCGCCCGCTAGGGTCAAGCCGAACACCTCACCTCGTGCTATTAACAGCTCCAGATAGCTGTTTTTTCTTTTGTCGGTAAGCAATTAACTTCTCTTCTGGGGTTGCATATTTTAAACACTTCATAAATCTTTCATTGCACC
>JAHIZJ010000094.1 GCA_018814765.1 Patescibacteria group bacterium | reverse complement strand
CTCAAAATGACCCCAGGCGCCATCATCCCACACAGTCGTCTCAGTCACTATTGCCCGAGACGACTTACTGGAGCTGACCGGTACCTGAGCCACCGCCTCAACCGTCGCGATATACAAGCTGTTGGTCCGGAGCCCGGTCCAAATGATCTTTGGAGCACCAGGAGATAGCCAAGCTGGCCCCAGATCATAGCCGTTGGTAAGACATTCTGGACACTCGATAAGTGTTTGCCCTGGCTCGCCATCGAGAATGTTCTGGACAGTGATGCTCCTTAAGAAGACATCAGCCGTCGCAATGGTAGAGAGGTCACCTTCATCGATACCGGTCGCGCTGATGTAGAACACAATCGACCCGCTGGCACTGCCAACCACTGCCAGAACATACTCGTCCTGGGCGCCGATCGGATAAACATTGTCGCTGGGATTACCAGTGAATGTAACCGGTGGATCACCTGGGCTTGAGATGCTTGAGATATCAACTGCCCACAGCTTGCCAATATTGGCAGTCCAGGGTTGCTGTACCAGAAGTATGCGTCTGCCATCCACTGTTGGCAAAAAAACTGGATTGATCAAAAGTGCATCGGTAGCAAAATCGATCAACTGGGTAACTGCAGACTTGTCCAGATTCCCAGACACATCACTATCAACCGCGAAGATACCACGGGATATGGCCACATTCTGCGTGACCGTAAAGACCAGTTTGTTAACGCCTCCTGCCAAAGTTGCCATATACGGACTGCGAATCCCATTGATACTGTCATCAAAACCAAATCCCGCCAAATCACTGGCCTTGAGTGCTTCCTGTATCTGAGAAACACCCGTAATCCGAAACAACCGAGACAGCTCCGAGAAGGTGGGGTTGATCTGCTTCACCGCAGTAAAGACCGAACTACCATCAGCTGACCAAGTGAGTGTTGAGCTGTTAGACTCAATTCGAGATCCTTCTAGACCCCCCCAAATCCTCCGGTCCCATCAGACCAACCATATCCTCTGGCCCGATCAGCTTGGTATAGTTCAGTGTATTGAGATTACCGAACCAAATCTCTAAATGATTCACCGCTACAACAAAAGCCGCCCCACTTGGATGCCAGGCAACACATCGAAGACTTGCAACTGCGGGATTATCAACCAGCTTTGTGACATCAGTGAACCGATACGTATTCTCCGCCACTGCCAACCCTGAAACAGTCAGGGACAACGTGATCAAAACCATCCAAGCCTTCTTCTTCATGGTGTTCTCCTTTTTTCCCTATTTTTGCCTTAAGACAAAGTTTCAGATACCCAAAACACTTCAACAGGATGAGAAACTGATCCCTTCCTAGTTACTCTCATAGAAATAGAATGTGCAGATGACTTTCTTGCCTAGATTGAAGTTTGAAGCCGAACACTTGGCGATGTAAAATATCGCCATATGAATAAAAATAAGAAAAGTTATCAACATCTAAAAAAAGCAGAGAGATTAGAGATATCCATTCTGCTTAAGAGAGGCTATGGAGTAAGAGATATAGCTAGTACATTAGAAAGAAGCCCGGGTACTATTTCAGAAGAGATAAAGAATAATAGCGTCAATGGAATTTATGATCCTTTTAAAGCCAACCATAAGGCCTACGTCAAAAGGAAGTATTCTAAATACCAAGGAATGAAAGTAGTGAAAAATCTTGAGCTAAGAAACTATGTCGAAAAAAAACTTCAGGAAGATTGGTCACCAGAAGAAATATCGGGACGTATTAATAATATTGAAAAACATTTAAAATATATTAGTGCCAAAGGAATCTACAAATTTATCGACAGTCCATATGGTGACTCAAAAGGCTTAAGATGTTGCCTAAGACATAAGGGTAAAAAAAGAAACAAAAAAAGAGTCAAGGTGACTCAATTAGAAGATAGGATATTTATTGATAAAAGACCCAAAATTATTGAAAAAAGAGTTAATTTTGGTGATTGGGAAGGTGACTTTATTGTTTCAGGTAAGAATGGCAAAGGAGCTTTGTTGGTTTTTTATGAAAGAAAATCTAGGTACACTGTTATTAGAAAAATTAATTCTAGAAGCACGAGAATAGTTAATCAACACGTCAAAGAGATAACTGGTGAATTTGTTCATTTCAACTCTTTGACCTTAGACAATGATATTTCCTTTGCTAAACACGTAGAGATGTCTGAGTTGATCAGTGCACCTGTTTACTTTTGTCATCCTTACCATTCTTGGGAAAAAGGAGGCGTAGAGAATATCAACAAACTAATTAGACAATATATTCCAAAGGGTAGCGACATCTCTAGATATGATAAAGAAGAAATTAAAGTGATTGAAGATACTCTGAATGATAGACCTAAAAAATGTTTGGATTTTAAAACACCTCTAGAAGTTATGGAAGAGAATGATCAATTTAAAAAGATTAAATATTTTGATATTATTAATATTAACTTAGTGGAACAAAAAAGAGCCGAGTGTTCGGCTTGAGGGGTTAATGTAGTTTGCGAAAATCACTTTAATTGTAATTAAAAAATAGTATTTTTGTCAAGTGCTAATAACGCGATTGTCTAAGAACGCGAATTGCAAAACCATTTTAAGTTGACCGGCGACCTTAAAGGTGACGGCCACATTGTCCTATTCGATACCAATGATAACCTCGGCCACGGTATCGACTGCGCCATCATCTAAATTCTGAACATAACCAGTAAATCCACGCTTTCTTGCCTCCTGTTGGCTAGTATAGCGATAGCCAATGCCTTGCACTGTGCCGTAGATTTTTAGACTCAAGCGTTTTATAGTTTTCTAACTAGACCTTGAATAGCATCAACTTCTACCTTATCACCATCTTTTAAAACCTTAGTCGCAATCCTTGTGGCCACAATACAAGGAATTTTTAATTCTCGAGAAATAATAGAGGCATGACACGTTAAACCTCCCTCATCAGTAATAATAGCAGCGGCTTTTTTCATCACGGGTATCATCTCAGGTCTGGTCATCCCAGTAACCAAAATATCACCTTTTTTCATCTTATCAAATCCTTTTTCACCATATATCACTCTGACTTTTCCTGTTGATTTCCCTTGAAAGGCAATTGTACCTTTAAATTGACTAACTTCATCATAATCTTCTCTAATTTCATTTTTAGATAATTGAATAGCTTTTTCTCCACTACTAATTTCAAATTTTCCTTGACTGTAATCTACATCTAAAAAAATAGACTCTTGTCTCTTCTCTATCTCTTGCTTATCTAATTCACCTTTCTTTTTTAATACCATTAACTCCTTCAAAGTAAAAAACTGCATCTCTGACAATGAATAATTAAATCTTCTCCCTAATTCCTCTCTAATGTCATCGGCGTAAAATATAGTTTTAACAAAAAGCTCCTTTCTTCTGTCATGCAAAGGAGCAACATCATTAATTATATCTATTACTAACAAAGCATTCTCATCAAAAATAAACTACCTCGCAGCAAGCTGACGAGGTATTTATCCCTCGAACAACCTGAGTTGATTAGAATAGATTTGTTGATATTTTAAACCTTGGTTTTGCACATAATTTTTTATCGCTTCCTCGTTTCCCTTGGCACCAACAGTATTGATGTAATAGCCTTTTGTCCAAAATTGACCTCCCCAAAGCATCTTTTTGACCTGTGGTTTTCGCTTGAAAATCTCTCTGGCTGTAATACTTTTGACTATTTGAGTAACATATTTAGGGCTAATCATTGGAACACTTTGGATAAGGAAATGAACATGATCTTTGTCAGTACCTATTTCCACGAAATGAATGTCATACCTTTTCTGTATTTCTAAACAAATATCCTTCATTTCTTGTTCAATATCCTTAAATTCGTCAAACACTAGTCTTCTGTATTTAGCTGGACATACGAGATGATAAAGTAATTGCGATACATTATGGGATTTCTTAATTGGTTGGGACATAGTATGGTGATTTTACCATCTACGTCCCACGAAGCAAAGCTTCGGGGAAATCTTTTTGATTAT
>JAHIZJ010000012.1 GCA_018814765.1 Patescibacteria group bacterium | reverse complement strand
CATAATGCTCTTCTCTCTTATTCTGTCGACGTAGCGGATAGTTAAAACACCACTTGATCGGCCAACCACAGGCACCCAACCCTCTGGTATTTCAGTAGATCCTCTGTCCGTCCGTGAACCCGTACAGAGTGTTTGTGTTCCCTCATCAAGGTGCCGAAAGCCTTGCTCGTTGGATCTCTGCAAATGGACCACCTCTAGCATCAGGCGCTCTTCTAGAGTTATTCCACAGAGTCCCTCTTCTGATATCATCTCAACAGACTTACCCCTATGTTCACAGTCAGCTTCCAGTCTGTCGCGAATCCAGATAGCATAATGCTGTGGTGGTACCCTCGGACTGATTACATCTCTGTGATGACCCGATGAGAAGTTTGTGTCTACAGCCGTAGCCTTTGCTAGATAATCCACTATCTGATCAAGGCTCACCTCTTTTACCATGACCAACAGACGACTGAGGCCCGCTTTTTCCTCCGGAACTATCTGTGGTTTAAGCTGAACTAGTGTACCAAAGACTTCTTTGTAGAAAACTCCCCACCACTCAATCATCCGTGCGTAGTTTGGCAGTCTTCGCAACATCCTTTCAACTTCGTTTACTAACCATCCCTTGCGCCCAATTAGTGACTGGGCCTCAGCAGAGCTCAAATCACCAGGGATACCTGGCATTAGGGCTGCGGCAAGCTCCCTCATTTGTCTTGCTGAGATCGTCCGGACAGTCTCACAACCGGCCATGAGCAGTTCCTCCATCTTTCAATGTACGTGCTATGACACTTCATAGCTTAGCTATCAGCGATTGATAGCCCTTCCTGTTTATCAAATCGTTTGGTAAATGTCAAATTGATTAATTCTAATTTTACTTAGTTTTATCAACTTATAGTACTAACTTGTTGTATCATTAAGAAGGGCATAGCAAGATAATCAAACCAAGCAGCCGGGGGTCTGGGGGAAACCTGAACATCAAAACATACAATGAATGGTAATTATGTTAATGGGAGTGAATGTTTCCCCCAGGATTTCTTTTCTGCCACTTTTCTTTCTAAAAGAAAAGTGGCAAACCTAAAAAGATTTAAAATATAAAAAAAGCCCAACAATCAGATTGCGGGCTTATGAAAGATTCCTTCTTCATTTGCGCTTCTTAAAGATCTGGCGCCAGATCAATGAGAAAGATCCAAACAGCACCCAAGAAACAGCTGCAAAACCGGTGATGGGGATAATCCAGCCGTAGGATATGCTGTCCGGTATTTGGCGCAGCCACAGATAGACACAAACCAAAGTGATCAGAATATTGCCGATCAGCCACGCCTTCCAAATCAGTAGCCTGACCCAACGACTGTAATCACCCCAGTTTATTTCTTGAAAGACTTGTTCGTTGTAGTAAACAATAAACGCAAGCACCACAAGGTACACAATCCACAAGATCCAAGCTGGCCAAGAATATGAGACAAGCACCTTGACCGGATCTAGTGTGATCACTCTCAACCATGAAAGCACCAACATCACCAGATTGACTACCCCCAGAAGTACACTCACGAGGGTCCAAACCATCGCTATGATGCCTAATACGCTTTCTTTTTCTCCCTTTGTATCATACCCTTCTGTTGAATTCATTGGCTCCCTCCTTTCTTCTAAAATGAGCAGTCCAAAAATCAACAGCTCATCAAATTAGCAATTAAAGAAGATTGTGTCAAATATTAAAAACTATATACCAACTTAAAGTAGTCTTTGAGAAAATCCTAGTACCAACTATCTATCAAACAAGTGCGTCAACCAACCGCGTCCCCCACATAATCTGTCATGCCGAACTCGTTTCGGCATCTTAAAAGCCACGGTCTCTCTGGAGACCCCGGATCAAGTCCGGGGTGACAGGTGGGGGGACGTCTGTAATACGCCATACAAGTATGTCATCTTACCATTCTTGCCCCGAATCCAATGTGGTTAAGTGCTACCAAGAAAAGTAGCAAAAAATTATTCCTACAATTTACCCAAACTAACAGCACTACGCATCTTTTTCATTAGGCTTAAATAAAAAGCCAAATTATGAATCGTTGCCAGCCTCAAAGCTAATGGCTCACCGGCCATAAATAAGTGTCTGATATATGCCCGTGAATATGTTTTGCAAGTTGAACAATCACAACATGGATCTATCGGCTTCATGTCATTCGTATACTGTGAATTCTTTATGCGTAATTCAGAATAAAATGTTTTTCTAGAAATCGAAGCTGATTTTTTCCAAGTGTAAAACAGCCCATGCCTGGCATTTCTAGTTGGTATGACACAGTCAAACATATCAATACCACATTTAACTGCCTGGACTATCTGATGGGGCTTTCCAAAACCCATAAGATAGCGCGGTTTATCGTCCGGAAGTTTGGGTGCGAACTCCCCGACAATCGGCCACATTTTATTCTCGGGTTCACCTACTGCCAATCCGCCTAGGGCAAACCCATTAAATGGTAGGGAGGTAATCTCTTCTAAGCTCTTTTGCCTAAGCTTTTTGTCGGTCGCTCCTTGTATTATCCCAAAAGTCAGCTGTTTCTTATTTCGATATCTCAAAGATTGTTTCGCCCAGAGTGTAGTTCGATCCACGGCTTCGAGTGCCTTTGCTTGCGACACCGGATAGCCCGAACACTCGTCCAGAACCATCCTAATGTCCGTCCCTAGCACCTTCTGAATTTCCATAACCTTGGCTGGGGTTAATTTATGCTTCTGACCCGATACATCATCCTTGAACTCAACACCTCTGTTAGTAATCTTACGTGCATGGGCCAAGCTAAATACTTGAAAGCCACCCGAATCTGTAAGAATGGGTCCGGACCAATTCATAAATTTATGCAGACCACCAGCTTTTTTTATTACTTTAAGTCCGGGACGTAAATAAAGGTGGTATGTATTTGCTAATACCACTTGTGCGCCCAACTCTTTTAGCTCATCTGAAGTAACGGCTTTCACCGATCCACGAGTAGCAATCGGCATAAAAAAGGGCGTCTTTATAACACCGTGAACAGTTTTTAATAGGCCCAAGCGGGCATTGCTTTTGGATGATTTTTTTAATGTCTTGTATGACATTTAATTCAACATTTCGTTAAATGATGGATTATGGTTTCATTGTTCATATACTGTGATCCGTAACTATAATTCCTCATCCCAGACACTTAATCCAATTTTATAATTCTGAATTATTAGTTATTAATTGAAATAATTAACTTCCCTGACCAATTACCTTGCCCTGGCCCCGACCATACTCATCGAAAGTCAAGCTAGTACTTTGAGCATCACGAGATATTACGATAATATCATTACTCAACGAGTCAGTAGCTTGAAAAACAGTTTTGTCTGTTAAGAGTATGTTTTCATTCAATTGCGTACGTGTGGGTATAACACTTACGCTAAACTCTGCAACTAGCTGGTCTATGTCTAGACCCGTATAGGCCGGAACTTTGTTGATAGTCCAGCTCACCATACGATCTTCAGAATCATATGATAGAGGCTCACCTGCCGATACTGTTCCCTGTCCTGTCCAGCTAACTGTCTTAGGTAAGGTGGTGCTAACCGTTACGTTGAGTAAATCATTTGAGGTATTCTGCAAATACCAGAATATTTTATAGACCGTGGCTTCACCAACTTGCGGGGGTATCGGACCCAGCCCTATAGCTTCTCCTGCACTATCATAATAACGTGCTTCAAATTTTACATCCGGCTGTGTATTGATTTGCGCAGTCACCAATTCACTGGTCGTATCAAATGATACCGCTCCATCTTCACCCGTACTAATCCTCTGACCGGCAAACTCCAGCTTGGCTTTTAGCTCAAAATTCTTCTGACCCACTACATCTGAGGGAGGTTGGTTTAATAAATTTACCTCAGCCATTATATCAATCTCGTCACTAGGTTTGAGCGAACCCAGACTCTCAATAGCATCACTATCCCAGACTAGACTGTTATCTAGCTGATCAGCGCCTTGTGGGTTTATCAATGTAGTCCAATCAAGAAATTCTGCTTCTACAAGCACACCATTTGACCAGGCCTCAAATACTAATGTAGCCTCGACCTGATCCAGCTTTACATCGCCTGCATTGTTTACCTCTATCGTATATGTCAGCGTTTCTCCCCAATCAAATGCCTGTACTCCAGTTTCACCATTTAGCTCTACAGATAATTGAAGTTGTGGCTTGATCAAAAGTATTAAAAATGATTTTTCCAGCTGTATTTTAACCGATCCATCGCTTTGGATTAATCCAATCTGAATTATTATTTCGCTAGAACTCCCCGACTCTCCAGAAAAAGTACCTGAAAAATCTATTGTGTCTTTCTCACCAGCCGATAAGCTATTCACCTGCCAGCTCGTATTATTTATCTCCGGATCCGAGTTTTGCAACGTAAAACCTTCAGGCCAATCAGCAATAATTTTCACTCGTTGCAGATCACGACTTGATGAATTTTCATAATTCAATTGATAGCTTACTTCTTGGTCAGGTATCGCTTCACGTGGCCCTTTTAGCTCCAACTCTATGGTAGAAGAAGTTATCACCACCTGCCAATCAATATTCTTTCTAAATTCAGAATTGAAATTAATTGGCTGATATTCCCAGACAGAGGAAAAACCAAGACTAGATCCCACATCCCCAATTACCTGACCTGTTACCTCTAAAGTCTTTGACTGACCCGACAAAAGACTGCTAAAACGCCATTGGTTATTATATTGCCCGGTAGTACCAAAGTTTGATGACAAATATGTAAAGCCTTCGGGATACTGAACTTCAACCAACATATCGGAGAGTGTTACAGGTTCATTATTCTTGAAATTTATTTTGAGTGTGAATTCCTCCCCTGAAACAACCTGTGTAGGGCCTGTATATGAAAGCTCTATTCCTTCCTCCTCAAAATTCTCAGCTTTGTTAAAAAACATATAGCCAATAGCCGAGGCTCCAACCGCCAGGAATAAAAAAACGATCAGGAGAATAATGATTATCTTTTTCCAGTTTTTTGACTTACGTTCCATCTTGGTCATGTCCAGCTTTTTTCCCTGCTCATCCTTAAAAATGTCCTTCATTAGTCCATGCGATCCATCTTCCGTTTTTCGGTCAAATGTATATTTTTTATTCCTAGGTGTTTTGTTTGATTCTTTAGTCTTTGGTTTTGCCATAACTAATTGATTATATCAGATTTTTCTATATTTGACAATGCCAATAAAAAAGTGGCTCGGCTTACGAACCACTGTGGCTATCTACGAAAAACAGTAGACAAGGAAGGCTACTCCACCAACGACCAGAATAATGATCCCGAAGATGCGAATGTACTGACGTTGTTTGCTAGTGTTGGGAGTCTCTTGCCAACGCCTTCTCTGTTTACGGGTTAACTCCTGACATCCGACTCTCCTTGGACCAATCACTTGGCTACCTCCTTGTTACTCTATCTCGATTCTAGCCAACCCCTCCAGAATAATTATAGTATATCGAAAAAAGAAGAAAGTCAAGCCTTAGGTGAAAGCCTTCTTTTTTGACGATTTAAATAACGTATAAATTCGACTGACTTTAATTCTACTTCAATATAGTAGGCCAAAAACTTATCTATCATATTTTTCAATTCATTAAGCTGTACCTTGGTGGCTTTGAGCTTACTAATCTTTGTAAATGATTCTGCAAACATGAAGCGCAACATTTTTATAGTCGCATCAGTTACCGGAACGATAGAGCCCTGATTCTCATTGTCCGAATAACATGACTTACAAACCACGCCACCCTGTGTAAAATCAAAAGCATTTCCATTGCTACTAATCTTTTTGTGACAAACGCTACAATTGTTCAATTCAGGATGATAGCCTAGATGACTAATTAGTTTTGTGACAAACCCGGCCATAACCAAAAAGCCACTTAAATAATCTCTGGCTGTACGCATGGCTATATCATCCAAATATTTATAGATATCATTGACCAGGCAATAAATATCCGGGTCTGACTGACCCTCTTTGGTTACATGATCCACAATCTCGGCAACATAGTCTGCCCAGGCTTTTTTCAATAATGACTGACCCAAAGTGATGTATTTCTTTTTTACCATACTGGCTGCCACAGTATCATTATTTTTCCCGACCGCTACCATTATCTGACTACAAGAAAACGGCTCCAGATGGGCCGCCAATTTGCTTTTGATTTTCGAGGCGCCTCGAGCAATGAGGATAAGCTTTCCGCGTCCTGGTGTTAGGACAACTATTCTTCGGTCAGCTTCTCGAAACGGCTGACGTCTCAGTACCAAGCATTCAGTTTTATACGTACTAGGCATATACTAATTTACCTTATTCAAGCCGATAACGATCTTTTGATCATCATGTTTTACTTCCACCGTAGCATCACAATCCTCTGGCTGAATTGGTTTATAGTTTATGTCATCAGCTAAGGTTTCCTCTTTTAACCAAGTGCTATGCTGATCAATCGCTTGACGAAATTTATCCTCTGTCGTGTTTATCACCAAAGACACCCTGTCCTGTATTGTCAGGCCTGTTTTTTTACGCAAGCTATTTACCTGTCTGATCATCTCCCGAATAAAGCCCTGATAATAAAGCTCGTCTGTAATAGTCTTGTCCAATGAGATCATAACCGAACCGGCCTCTTTTACCTGCCAGTCTGATGATTTTGGCGGTTCTGACTTGAATATTATTTCATGAACATTTACTTCAGCTTTCAAAATATCCACCAATTCCGTTCGAAATTCCTCAGCTTTTATTATCAGCTGTGACAATGGCTGACGTACTTTAATGCCACTTTCAGCCCGAGCCGCATGTGTCAATTCAGTTACCTGCCTCACCCGCTCCATCTCAGCTAACAAGTCCTCATCTTCAAATTCTTTTACAGGCTTGGGCCACTCAGCCAGATGAACACTTTCCTGCGGTCCTTTGACTTCTTGATAGAGCGCATCAGCTATAAAAGGAGTAAACGGCGCCATCAGCTTTGATAGTTCCAATAAAGCATACCGTAGGGTCCTGAGCGCTTCCAGTTTTTCACTTTCATCAGAGCTCTTAAAACGATCACGACTGCGCCTGATATACCAGGTAGAAAGCTCATCAATAAATTTGCCGATAGTCCGCGTGGCTTCGGTGATGTGATAGGTTTCCAAATCCTGAGTAACAGATAAAATTGTTGATTGAAGTCTAGACAATAACCAGCCATCCATAATATTTTTAGTACGTGGCAAAGACTCCTCCATCGCAGATGGGGTTTGATATAGTTTGAACAGGTTAAGCACATTCCAAAGGATCATGAAATTTTTTTTCACCACATCTCGCACACCCCTTTCATCAAAGCTTTTATACTCACCCGGCTGATTCATTGAATAAAGATACCAACGTACCGCATCGATACCAAATTCATCAATTATCTTTTCAGGCTTTATGACATTACCTATGTGCTTACTCATTTTCTTGCCTTTGGAATCCAGTATGTGTCCCAAGCAAACCACGTTTTTATAAGGTGGCTTATCAAAACCCAGAGCAGTAGATATAGCTAACAGGGTATAAAACCAGCCACGTGTCTGATCGATTGCCTCAGCAATATAGTCGGCCGGAAAACTAATATTTTTGTCTATCCGTTCTTTATTCTCAAAAGGATAATGCCATTGAGCAAAGGGCATTGACCCGGAGTCAAACCAGGTGTCCGCCACCTCGGGTATGCGCTTCATTTCTCCCTGACACTTGGGACAGGTTAACAACACATCATCAATGTAGGGACGATGCGGATCAAATTCTTTGGCTAGTGGTTTGGTGGCGTGTTTTTCCAGCTCTTCAAACGAACCAATACAAGTCCTTGTACCGCACTTGGAGTCCTGACATTCCCAGATGGGTATGGGCGTACCCCAATAACGTTCTCTGGAGATAGCCCAATCTTTAACCTCGTTTAACCACTCACCAAAACGTCCTTTTTTAATATAATCTGGCACCCAGTTTATCTGCTCGTTGTTTTTTATCAGCTGTTTGCGCAATGACGACATCTTAATAAACCAGGAGTCCTTGGCATAATAAAGCAACGGTCCATGACAGCGCCAACAAAATGGATAATCATGAGTGTAGTCTTGAGTCTTGTATAGCAATCCGCGGAATTCAAGGTCCTTAATAATATCTTTGTCTGCGCTTTTGACAAACTTGCCTTGCCATTGAGGCACCAGTTCATTAAACTTACCGTCCTCGTTGACAGTGTGCTTTTTTGGCAAACCAATCTTTTCTCCCAGCTGATAGTCATCTTCACCATACATTACAGCTGTGTGAACCACGCCAGTACCTTCGTTAACAGTGACAAAGTCAGCCGCCACCGTCTTGAAAGCTTCTTTGTTATCTTTCACAGTATCAGCCAACCCGTTAAAAAGCGGTTCATATTCTAGACCAACTAATTTTTTGCCTTTCAGTTTTTCAATAACTTTATACTCACCTTCAATAACACCCAAGCAATTTTCTGCCAGGATTAGCGTCTCTTTATCTTTTTGGATTTTTACATAATCATATTTCTCCCCCACAGCCAAAGCTACATTCCCTGGTAACGTCCATGGTGTGGTAGTCCACGATAGTATATATGTGTCCGATTCGTTTTTGACTTTGAATTTAACAAAGATAGATGGCTCGCTGACGGATTCATAACCCTGAGCCACCTCATGAGAGGACAGCGCTGTACCACAGCTCGGACATTGAGGTACTACCTTGTGACCTTGGAAAAGCAGTTTCTTGTCCCAGATCTGTTTAAAGATCCACCACAAAGTTTCGATATATGAATTGTGATATGTAATGTAAGGGTTATCCAGATCCAGCCAAAAGCCAATCCTGTCAGTCATCTTTTCCCACTCCTCCTGGTATTCCCAGACACTCTTCTTGCAAGCATTATTGAACTTTTCAACCCCATAGGCCTCGATGTCTTTTTTACCCGATACGCCTATTTGCTTTTCTACTTCCAATTCCACCGGTAAACCCTGCGTATCCCATCCGGCTTTACGTTCCACAAAATATCCCTGCATTGTTCGAAACCTCGGAATAATGTCTTTAAATACACGCGCCAAGACATGATGGATGCCTGGTTTCCCATTAGCCGTAGGCGGACCCTCAAAAAAAACAAAACGCTGACCATCGGCTGTTTGCTTTAGGGTTTTTTTGAAGATATTCTTCTTTTTCCAGTCTGATAATATCGTTTCTTCAAGCTGTGGGAATTTCGGTAGCATATTTCGAATAGTTTAATAAAAAAACTGCGTGACATTATTATAGGAAATTTCACGCACTTAAGCAAGATTTATGTATTATAGCTCCTATATATGTTTGTTTATTTCTTCCAGTATCCGACTGGGTGTTACGTTGGTTTTGATAAGATAGTTCACCGCTCCCAACGCCTTACCCTCTTTGGTGCTTTTCTCATCATCTACATTACTAACCAATAAAACAGGTATTTTTTTTGTTTTAGGTTCAGCCTTTAATCTTTCTAATATTTCCAGACCGCTTAAGCCCGGTAAGATTATATCCAAAATCAAAAGGTCGGGTATCACCTCTCCTACCCGTTTCAGACCTCTGACCCCGTCAATTTCGGTATCTACTTGAAACCCCTCACGTTTTAGCTTATCACTCAATGAACGCGACAGGGTTTGCTCATCTTCGATAATAAAAATCTTTTTCTTTTTCTTTGACGTCATACTATTTTGATTATGTCATATGTTCGGAAAGCTTTTCTATCACCTCGCTAAACTTCATATCCGTTTTAACAAAATAATCATCGACTCCTAAATCTTTGGCCTTGGTTTTATTCATCTCACCACCCAGATTTGATAAAATTACCACCGGGATATTCTGGGTATCAGGATCGCCTTTTATCTTCTCTAAAAATTCAAACCCATGCATCTTTGGTAAGATCAGATCCAATAGTATAGCATTGGGCTTTTCTTTTTTGGCTTTTTCCAGACCTACTTGACCATCTTCAGCTACTATCAATTCTATGTCGCTATTTTTCAGCTCGTTTTTATATACCTCAATAACCGAGGCTTCGTCTTCTATTATTAGTACCTTTTTAGCTTGAGACATTTAAATTTGGGTTTAATGTTAGTAAAAACCTCCATGTCTTATTATACCATATTGTAATTTATCGATCAATCCACTATTATTCGCTTAGTGCGAGAGGTATTACCGGAAATTATCTTTATCCTAGAAATAGGAATGCTAAAATATTCAGACAATAAGGCTATTAGCTGTTTGTTGGCTTTCCCCTTATCAGGAGATGCTGTCAATTTGATTTTATACAGACCATCCTGATAGCTTATCAGATTATTTTTTGCATTTGGAATTACTTTGACTGTAATGGTTTTTTGGCTTGACATGTATATATAAATATGATATTTTCTTCTTGTTCTTTACAAAAATCAATCGCAATTTCTTGAATAGGGGGTGGATGCCATGTTTCAACCAAATGACAGCCCGATTGTCAAAACTGCCACTGATGTTCTGCAAAGAATCATTGATGCTCACGGAAACCAGATACCCGGTAGACTGGGTGGGTATCTCTGTGTTGTTCAACGTCCAACTGGGATACTTCAGATGCTGCGCTCCATTGGTATGTTTACCGACAGCAGTTTTGCACTCTCTTGCGAGAAGGAAGCTGTAGCCAATGCAAGGAGCCTTCTGAAATACCCTGATGCCCTAAGCACCTGGGCGATTAGAAATCCTCCTTCTATTCTCGGCGGAGGTATCGCACTCCCGGCCTGGGATATCAACGTATCCTTCTGCGGACTGGACGAAGTCGGTAACGAAGCGGGTGTTCTCATCTCGTTGGTCGAGTTAGGCTTATTGAACTCAGATACTGTTCGGCCATATCTCGCAATCAGCTACAACGCCCTCTATCGCCAGTTAGCGAAACTGGCAGCAGCCTAGTCTGCCAAACCCGTCAATCTATCATGATCGGCGGGATTTTTTTATTTTTGGAAAATTATTAATCTCGTACAACATTTGTGTTTTATCCTCTGTCTTTCGAAGCCTTGGCATAGATGGATGGGCTGTTTTAATCTACTAACCCCGGAGAATACTCTGAATTTTATCGATGATTTCTTTAGTATTTTTCTTATGTATCATTAAATGGTCAACTTCACTAGCACTGGGTTCATTCAATGCTGGTTTTTGTATTTTTTCATACAAATCTTTCCAAATAGTACCCCCCTTTTCCTGGTCAGCTTTTCGAATATTTTCGTAGAGCGCATCTTCATTTATTTTATGTCTAATCAGTATCGTTGTGATTTTTTGATCAGACTCCCTCGCAAGAGTGAATATTGTATCTCGAATGGCCTTGCTTAAATTACACGAATCAAGTAACACAGAGTGACCATCAGCTAACAGTGTTGAAATGAGAGCTTCTTGAATTGCTCTCGTGGACTTTTGTCTAATGTCAAATGATTTACCTTCAATAGTGTTTTCATCTTTAAATACAGAGTACGTCTGATTGAGAAAATCATGGATTGAGTCAGTATCAATCTTTGTAATTGTTGAGAAATTCTTTATGATTTGATTTACTAGAGTCGATTTACCCGATCGAGAAAATCCGACAATCATTATTAGTACGTGCTTCATAGAAACAAAATATAGTTAGTAAATAGAGGGGTTATTGCGTAACATTTCGGACTAGCCGAAGTCCCGATGAAATCGGGATTTGGGTGAGCGAGTATGAAGAATACAATTATCTTTCCCACTGCTTCAATTCTGGGTGGAAGTCGACTTGATATTCAGGTATGCCAAGGGATATTCCATATTGTTTTGCTTCGTCATACTGCTCATTACTCGTTCTGTCGACCTTAAAAACCTTGTCCCGAAAGATGATGTAATGAGTGGTTTCGTTCTTAAAGTCTGTATACCAGCTGTGACGAGAATCTAGTGACTTGCTTAGCTTCTCTGCGATGGTGTCCACTTCATCGTTTGGTATTTCAACAGAATGAAGAATCCATTGTTTAACCCAAGGTGTTTTGTGTTTGTCAGTGACTGGTTCAACTTTCGTCTTGAGAATTGATATGTCATTTAGGATATTCTTATCCTCAAGACTTTCTTCGATAATTACTCCTTTGTAGTTGTCCATAGTGGGAAAAATGATTAGATTTAGTTCACAAAATATATTTCATCTCTCAAGGGTGGTTTTATTTCTGAAATATTGTATTAAAAGTATTCAAATGGATTTCAATATCTTTAGAACGATCCTGAGTATTTTCCGGATGGTTTTGATGGCCAATGTACTCGCAAATCCTTCTTGTCAAAGCTCTAAGTAACAATTGGTTAAAGTCATTTATATTTGTACATAATTCGACAATTGATACATCAGCCCCCTCATATGCAAGAGCATCAACTATCATTATAGCAATCGAGAAGTCTGCCGGTCTCCAATATGGGCTAAAGTCAATTATTACCGGCTTATCATCCTTATCAAAGAGTATATTACCATGTCCCCAGTCGCCATGGATAATCTGGTCGGGTAGTTTATTTGTTGTGAGCAGAGTGGAAAGATTTTGAAAATAATCTTTCGTAAGCGAAAAGTCCGGAAAGGGCTGTTCACCCCAGGCAATTCTGTCAGCTACAGACCAGACATTGTTACGCTTTTCGAAAAAAGTGGGTTTTGGAATTCCCACAAGCGCTTTGTGGAACTCTTGGCTTATTATAATTGCTTCAGCGTAGTTTCCAGCTTTGTGTTTGCCT
>JAHIZJ010000093.1 GCA_018814765.1 Patescibacteria group bacterium | reverse complement strand
TAAAGACTCTGCGACTGAAAGCGTTTTTCCTATTAAAAAAGCTCAAATTCAAGGCTTGAATCAAGACCAGTCGGTCATAGCTGACGGCTATACTATCATCAATACCCCGGTCAATGTCGGCGTGGCCCGTAACCGTCTAAAAATGATTGTCGGAAAGAGTCGCGGGTTTTAAAAATTATCAGTAGATATTCAATTCCTATATACTTAATACTTTAGGGATTTTTTATTGACAAAAAAAGTGAAAACGGATAAAGTTGAGCTGCTAAAGTTTGATATAGATGCTAGTAGGCAATGCTTGTATCTGCTCGGTAAGGTTCTTTGAAACACGACTGGAGGGTCGGATGGGAAAGAAACGTGATTGGAGGGATCGGCTAAATCCAAGGTATGTGGAGCTAGCTGATCTATTGGTTAACTACTCGACCGAGGTAGAGGGGGGCAATCTAGTTCTGCTCCAGACCGATGTCCATATCCCACATGACATGCATGTGGCCGTTATCGAGACGGTACGTGAGGCCGGCGGTGTTATGATGGAGCCTATTTTATCGGATCCGCGTTTGACTGCCGCTGCTCGTAAGGGCTGTACTGCACGCCAACTGGCCGTCAACGCAGCCGCTTATGAGACGCTATTGTTGGGTGCTGATGTGCGTATTGCATTCAGGGCCATCTCCAATAAGGTCGAGCTGTCCAGCGTTCCGGGTAAAGACACACAACGTCACAGCCAGGTTCTCGTCAACCTGATTTTTGAAGAGGCGCTCCAATACACTCGCTGGGTTCTTACCTCCTGGCCAACGCCCGCCTTTGCTCAGTTGGCCAACATGTCAACAGGCGCTTTCGAAGACCTTTTCTTTGGAGCCGTCCTGACTGACTATGCAGCACTGGGCCGTGCTATCAAGCCCCTGGCCACCTTGATGAATAGAACCAAGAAGGTCAAAATCACCGGTCCTGACACTGACCTTTCCTTCAGCATCGAGGATATCCCCACGGTAATCTGCGCCGGTGACAGGAACATCCCTGACGGTGAAGCCTTTACTGCAGCTGTGCTCGGTACTATGGAGGGTCACATTACCTTCAATACGATCTCTGTCAACAGCGCCGGTCAGAGATTTGAGGGTATCAGGTTGGAATTCAGAAAAGGCAAGGTCGTCAAAGCTACCTGTCGCGCCGGTAATCAGCATCTGCTCGAACAAGCGCTGGACACAGACGAGGGTGCTCGCCAAGTCGGCGAATTCGCCTTTGGTCTTAATCCGAACGTTACTCATGCCATCGGTGATACTTTATTCGACGAGAAGATAGGTGGCACCCTGCACATGGCGCTGGGCAGATGTATTCCCCCAGCTGACAACGGTAACTCCAGCTCGCTCCACTGGGATATTGTTCTTGACCAACGTAAGCCGGCTGGTGGTGGCAGTGTCTACTTCGACGGCAAGCTCGTCCGTAAGAACGGCCTGTTCGTACCTGATGCCCTACAACGGCTCAATCGCGGAATACAACAGTAGTACTCAGTCACTCAATCAACTCCCACCTCATGGTTTATACCATGGGGTGTTTTTTATCTAAACTTTATTATTGACAAAAATAGTGTTACTCTATAGAATAGACTGAAGCTTAAAAATAATATGAGTGAAGAAAAACTAGAGAAAATTGAAATACCATCAAAGATTGTCGTAAAAGACCTGGCTGAAAAAATGAACAAGCCCGTAACTGATGTAATAGGCCATTTGATGCAAAGTGGCGTTATGTCTTCTCTCAATGAGATGATTGATTTTGATACTGCTGCTATCGTATCAGCTGATTTGGGCTTCGAGGCTATATTAAAAGAAGAGGAGGGCGCCTCTGGCCAAGACATTGAAGATATTCTTAAATCTGATTCTAAAAAAAATCTTCAATCACGACCACCCGTTGTAGTGGTTATGGGTCACGTTGATCACGGAAAAACCAAGTTACTCGATTCTATTCGCGAAACAAATGTTATGGACAAAGAAGCCGGCAATATAACCCAGCACATAGGAGCTTATCAGGTCATAGAAAAAAATCGTAAAATTACTTTTATTGATACTCCCGGTCACGAAGCATTTACAGCTATGCGATCACGAGGTGCTCAGGTAGCCGACCTGGCTATCCTTATTGTCGCGGCCAATGATGGCGTCAAACCACAAACTATCGAAGCGATAAAAATTATCAAAGATAGTAACCTACCCCTCATTGTAGCAATCAATAAAATTGACTTACCTGATGCCGATCCAAAAAAAACACGGCAACAGTTGGCTGAGCATGAAGTCCAAGTGGAAGACTGGGGGGGTAAGATCCCAGTAGCTGAAATATCAGCCAAGAAAAAAATTGGTTTAACCGAGCTACTCGAGCTAATCCTACTGGTCGCAGACATGGACAAAAAAAATATTATGGCTGATCCCAGCCGGGAAGCTGTTGGTACCGTTATTGAGTCTCATATTGATAAAGGTAGTGGGCCAGTGGCCACGGTTATTATCCAAACGGGTACACTAGCCATGAACGACTTAATTACGGTAGGTGGAGAGGTAGGTGGAAAAGTAAGAATCATGCGAGACCACCTGGGTAAAGCAGTTGAACAAGCTATGCCCTCTCAACCGGTCGAAATTATCGGTCTAAAGCGTGCTGCCAATGTTGGTGATATCTTAACAGTCATTGATAAGAAAGAACTCTTCAAAATCAAAAAGCAAAAAAACTATAAGCCTACTACCCCCACTGTTCATATTGTAAAAAAAGAGGTCGAGGCTAATAATACACAAGAATCCAAGCCTAAAATAAAGAAATATAATATTCTTCTAAAAGCTGATACGCTGGGTTCGTTAGAAGCAATCATAGAGTCACTCAACAAGATAAAAAGCGATGAAGTGCGAGTTGATATAGTGGCCAAGGGGCTAGGTAATTTTACCGAAGCAGACGTCTTAAGGGCCGCTGCATCACAAGCTAAACTTATGGGCTTTAACGTTAGTCCTATGGCTAGAGCACAAGAAGTAGCCAGGGGCCAAGAGCTGCCATTTAATACCTTCACTGTCATTTATGATTTGATCGATCAGGTTATAGCAGGTCTTGAGGATTTTCTGGATCCGGAAGTTATTAGAACAACCACAGGTGAACTGAAAGTATTGGAAGTGTTTCGTACCAAGCTCCCAAGAATTATTGCCGGTGGAAAGGTAAAGAGCGGAAAAATTCTGACCGGCTCATCAGGTATAATCATACGTAACGAAAATGAACTTGGCTCTGTAAAAATAGAACAAGTACAGGTTGACAAAAAAACATTAAACGAGGCACCAACCGGCCATGAGTGTGGACTGAAATTAAAAACCAACCAGACTATCGAAGCCGGTGATACCATACAAGTATATACGGAAGAATCCAAGAAAAAGAAACTCATAATAGAGTAACGTGGTTACTAAACGTATAGCGCAAGTAAATGAACTGCTCCGACAGGAGCTGGGGAGAATTTTCTCACGAGAGCTGGAGTTACCTCGGGATTGTTTTATTACAATTAGTAAGGTCGAAACTTCGCCGGACTGTGAACACGCTCGCGCTTGGATAAAAATTTTTCCTACAAGTTTCAACGAAGAAGCGCTGGCTATACTAAG
>JAHIZJ010000092.1 GCA_018814765.1 Patescibacteria group bacterium | reverse complement strand
TATCCATATATTGTTCCTTGGCTTCTATATTCATGGCTTATATTAGTCAAAAATTAACCTAATATTCTACCATGAATTTCGGTGTCATTTTAGATGATGTATCAATGAGGCTCTTGGTGTCATTTTAGATGATTTGATGCGGCCTTCACATGTTAGTTCGTGCGCTAAGTTCTTTTCCCAGCTTGTTTCCATTGGTTTTTTTACACAACCACCCACACAAAATCACCGAACGATTGTCAGCTGATAATGAACAGTTAGGATTCGTCGCTACTCGTTTTGATGAATGCGTTGTACTGTCAGCATCGACGGTTCATCCAGAAGACTGGTCCATTGTTCGCATCATTGACGAATCAAGCCCAAGAGATATCATTCATCAGTCAAACAACAGTATATCTTTGGGTCATGGCGTTATTCGTTGTGCAGCAAAGCAAGTGGGAGCCTGGAAGAATAGATTGCGTGCTATCTCTACTTTTTCTGGCTCTGTTAATCTAGGTGAAGGGGGAAACAACACAATAGATCTGTGCTGGGGCAATATGGTTGAAAGAGCCTTGTCCCCGGAAGACAGAAATGAGTGGGTTCTGCATCACTGGAAATCGGTCTTCGAACATATACAATGGCTGTTCGTCTACAAAGAGCGTGGAGCTATTCGTGATTTCGTTACAAACAAGGTGCGCTCCATATGTACCGGCCTGGAGAGAATCGGTCAAGTTATTCCTCGTTGCACCAGCCGAGCTCAAGCTTTCTTAGCTCAGAATAATGTGACACGCGATGATCTACAGGGCTTACAAAGACTGCTGATTGATGAACTGCCAACGACCCTCAGAGAACGGGTTCTCACGCCAACAGATCCGCCTAACAGATATTTCCTTAATGACCATCCGAATCGCCTTTTGGTTGAGCACCTAACCGTATCCTGCAGAGTGGATTTAACAACCACGGGTGTCGTTTCTGCCGAAATCCAGGTCATGACCAAATCTGATACTAGTAAGCGATCTAGTCATGGCTTTAGATTTTTGAAGGATTTGCTTGGTGCTGTTCCGTCAGTGGCACGTCAGAATACTGCAAGACAGGAAATCGTGAACACCCTTAATCCATCAAGACTACCGACACTTGAGGCAGAGGCTTTTGTACAGGGCTCTGGTGTCTTCAGGCCGCTTCTTGTTTACACGGACTGTTACCATCATTTTTCTACCTCGCTTGACACTCTTCTCAAGGAATTCGAACAATGGCCCGATAGAGAAGCTGATGTAATACAGGCATAGTTCATTCGTAGAACAAACATACCGCTTGAAGCATACCTGCTTCCGGCGGTTTTTTTATCCTACAAATATTATGAGTTTTTTAAGTAGGCTCATCCACAATTGCCTGATGGCGCACCCTCACTTGTTCCTGAAGTTCTTTAACTTTGGGGCTTATTTCTAAAGGGGGTTTATGCTCGTGAAATAGATCAAGGTATTTTTCCGGTAACATCTTAAGTTGTTTTTTTACATAGGCGCGTTGCTCCTCCTGATTGTGGAAATCGTATACTTGTTTGCCATGACGGAGAATTGGAATTAGCTGCGGCTCACCTAAACTTTCATCATCTAGGCCAATTATGTCTTTCTTCAACAGACCGTTTTCGAATATCCTAAATACCTGTTTTTTTCCTGGAAGGCTAAGCTTACCAGGAGCAAACTTGGCCGTATGTCTTAGTTTACCACCCTCTTCTATTTGAGACATTTTATAAACCATTTCTATCGTAGGCGCATCTGCATTGGTTACTACCTCGGTTACTACCAAAAATGTATCAGCTGGGATACCCTTTTTCATCATTTCATGTATCTTATATTCATCAAGGTTACCCGTAACAGTTATTTTCGTATCAACAAGTCCGGCTGCATCAAGATCTTTTCTAGATTGTTTGGCTATCTTTAAAAAGTCCCCGCTGTCTATAGTAATGCCAAATAGTCTATTACCTTGTTGCTTTAATTCTTTGCCAATCGTAATTGCGTTTCTTAAGCCTTGCTCAATGCTGTATGTATCAATCATCAATGATGCATCTTCAGGAAAATGTTTTGTAATGGCTCGAAAGGCAGTTAGTTCGTCTGGAAATGATTTTATAAAAGCATGAGAGGCATTCACTACTGCTACTTTCCCCGTGCCACGCATAGCAGACGCTTCATTAGAAACACCTGTGTTTTCAAAAAAGTCAGCATTCCTTCCAGCTCGCCAACCTGCGTCTATTCCCTGGGCTCGTACAAAGCCAACTCCAATTCTTCGATCTTGTGCTGCTAATCTTACACGAGCTATCTTCGACAATAGCATAGTATCTATGACTCCAAGCGATATCATTTGATCAGTAATAAGATTAGCTTCTATGATAGGAGCCGTAATACGAACCAACGGTTCGCCTGGAAAGTATAATGAACCTTCGGGAAAAGCGTCTATGTCCCCAGTAAATTTAAAATGCCTTAGATACTCTGCAAAACTTTCACTAATACGTCCTCTGTGAATTAGATGTTGCACTTGCCTATCAGAGTACTTAAGGCCCGTCAGGAGCTGAATTATAGCCTCCAATCCACCTGCCAAAAGAAAGTTACGATGATCAGGTAGGTCTCGTACTAGTAGATCAAATGTAGTAATTGAGTCTGCTTTACCATCATCATAAAATGTTGAGCATACACAAAAATTTTGATCAAGTGAATACAGGCTAAGCTCCTCATCTCGAAGTAAGCGGGTGTCTGTCATAGATCGATTATAGCAAAAAAAACGGATAATCTCAAATATATGTAATTTTACTAGACGTAATTCGTCATTTTAGCTGGTTTTTTACTACTTATGACTCTTGTCAGATTGACTTTTTTCTGCTAAAGTATTATAAGTCTAGTCATGGGTACGTAGCTCAGTTGGTTAGAGCGCGTCACTGATAATGACGAGGTCGAAGGTTCAAATCCTTCCGTACCCACCAATGGCGGATGAATACATATTTGTCCGTACGGCGGGCAGGCAATGACGAGGTCGCCCCGTCAGTCACGACTGACAGGGGCCATGCCCACCATTAATACACATATCAATAGAAATGAATCTATCAGAACTCCAAAAGAAAGTAATGGAATTAGCCAATGAGAAGAATTGGGGCACTAAGCCAGATGACGTTATATTTGCTGAAAAGCTTGCTCTTCTTCATCAGGAAGTTTCAGAGGCTTTAGAGGCTTATCGAGCTGGAAGACTTACTGGGAAGGATGGGGTACAAGAGGAACTTGCTGATATTATCCTAAGAACGTTACATCTGGCGGGTGTTTATAATATCGATCTAGAAAAAGAAATATTAAAGAAAATTAAATTAAATTACGATCGTGATTGGAGTAATGACCAACTCTACAAAGATCGTGATTTACGTAACAAGAACAAGCCGAGGTAGCTC